>CAYFWA010000005.1:0-6867 GCA_964346625.1 uncultured Myxococcales bacterium | reverse complement strand
TCGCGGTCCGGTTTCCTCGCGGTCCGGTTTCCTCGCGGTCCGGTTTCCTCGCGGTCCGGTTTCCTCGCGGTTCGGTTTCCTCGCGGTTCGGTTTCCTCGCGGTCCGGTTTCCTCGCGGTCCGGTTTCCGACAGGTCATCCTAGCGCAAGCGATGGCCCCCGACCAACCGAAGGTGCTCGAGCGCGGTGGTTGCTCGAGCTCGATGCTCAATTCCCGTCCAGGATGAGGATGAGGACAGCGTTGACGCCCCCGCCCCGATGCACGACACTGGTCGGGCCGGTCGAGCCAGCGCTCCCCGATGACCCCGATGAACCGTTCGTCTCCTCACCCCCTCTTCGCGACGCACCGCGCCGCCCTCCTCGCCGGGCTGCTGGCGGCCCTCGGGCTCGCGGCCCCGGCCTGCGAGCGCCCTTGTGACCGGCTGATGCAGCGCATCGAGCGCTGCGCGGCCACGCCGCCCGCACGAGCCCTGCGCGATGGCGCCGGGGTCCGCCAGCGGATCCGGATCCGCTGTCGCCGCGCCAACCAGAGCCGGGTCGAGGCGTGCCTGGCCCGGAAGAGGTGCGACGAGCTCCTGCGCTGCGCCAGCCTGGCGGTGCGCGATCCCCGCCATCGCTACTAAGAAACTCGGCCACGCAACCTTCGATGCTGCGCGCCCCCGGCAGAATACGCCTTTTTCGCCTTCTCCCCTTCCCGGGCTTTTCAGCCCTCCCTGGTCTTTTTCTCCCGATCCAACACCCGCTCCAAGAAAAGCTAGGCCCGAGCACGCCCCCTCCATTACGGTGAACCCCTACGGTGAACCCCGGATCGGCGACTCCGACCATTGAGCAGCGCTGGACCACTGTCTCGAGAGATTCTTTTCGCTTGACACAGCGCGTCGCCTGTCTAAGGTACGTTAATGCCGACTCACTAACTAATCCTTCTGCGCCAGGGGGCGCATTTCGTATGAGCAGCAAGAGAAAACGCCTATCGGCCGCCGAGCGAAAGCCGCAGATCCTGCGCTCGGCCATCCGTGCCATGGCGGAGTCGAACTACCGCACCACCAGCATCGCGGAGATCGCAACCGAGGCCGGAATCACCGAGCCCGCCGTATATCGATATTTCCCAACAAAAAAGGCACTTTTTATCGCCATCATCGAAGACGTTGGCAACCGGGTGCTCACCATCTGGCAGTCCATCATCGACAAATCGGACGACCCGGTCAGCGCGCTGCGAAGCATATCCCTGGACTACTACGAGCGGGCCATGACCCGCCGCGGCGACCTCAAGGTGCTGTTTCAATCCCTGGCCGAGGTCGACGACACCGATATCCGGGATGCCCTGCGTGCGCAGTTCAGAGGCTATGTGGACCTGCTGCGCGGACTGCTGGAGCGCTGCGCCACCGACGGTATCATTCACCCGGAGGTGGACAGCCGGACCGCGGCGTGGAGCTTTCTGAGCGTGGGGTTCACCCTCAATCTCGTGGGATTGCTCGGCTTCGACGAGGAGATGGACAAGGAGCGGCTGCTGCTCATCCAGGATCTGTATCTGGGAAGCCTTGCCAACGGGGCGGCGGCGAAACAAAATCTCGTCAAGCGACAGCGGGCGTCGGAGTGACGACAGTGGGGAGCCATCGCTGAATCCCCATCCTTAGGGCTCGCGCAAGAATAAGTTCGACGCACCGAGGGCGCCGAGGCGCAATTCTGTCAAGAAGCGAGGAGAGCGAATACATTGACGTATTTAACCGACAAGCGACGCAGACAGAATTGATGGATCGGCGGCCGAATGCCGAAGTTATTCTTGCGCGAGCCCTTACGATGCAAGCAACGATGGAGCCCACTGCTCACGGGCACGGGCTCCAAGGCGAAATACGAACTCGAATCCGTGCGAGACGAACTGGAGGAAAACGCACCATGACGTACGAGATCAAGAAAGCAGCCGTACTGGGCTCGGGAGTGATGGGGAGCGCCATCGCGGCCCACCTCGCCGGGTGCGGAATCGAGGTCCTGATGCTCGACATCGTGCCCTTCGACAACATGCTGTCGGAGGCCGAGAAAGCGCGCAAGGACTCGGATCCGAAGGTACGCAACAAGCTCGCCGCCGACTCCCTCAAGACGGCGCTCAAGGTCAAGAAACCAACGCCGGTCTTCTACTCGCCGGACGACGCCGAGCTCATCACCCTCGGCAACTTCGATGACGACATGGACAAGATCGCCGACTGCGACTGGATCATCGAGGTCGTGGTCGAGCGCATGGACATCAAGAAACAGATCCTCGGCAAGGTGTCCAAGGCCCGCTCAAAGGGAAGCATCGTCACCACCAACACCTCCGGCCTCAGCGTGCAGAAGATGGTGGAGGACCTGGACGACGAGTTCAAGCAGCACTGGATGGGGACCCACTTCTTCAACCCCGTGCGGCACATGAAGCTGCTCGAGCTGATCCCGCACCCCCAGACCACCGACGAGGTGAAGGACTACATGGCCTCGTTCTGCGCCGAGAATCTCGGCAAGGGCGTAATCTGGGCCAAGGACACCCCCAACTTCATCGCCAACCGCATCGGCGTCCACGGCATCATGGAGACCATGCGGCTGATGGAGAAGCTGGACTATCGCATCGACGAGGTGGACGCCATCGTGGGCAAGCCCCTGGGGCGCCCGAAGACCGCCGCCTTCAAGACCGCCGACCTGGTGGGCCTCGACACCCTGCACCACGTGGCCATGACGGTGTACGACAACGTGCCCGACGATCCGGAGCGGGAGACCTTCAAGCCGCCGAAGTGGTACGACGAGCTGGTGGACAAGGGCTGGCTCGGCATGAAGACCAAGGGGGGCTTTTACACCAAGAAGAACGGCAAGCGGCTGGTGCTGGACTGGAAGCAGATCGACTACGTGGAGGCCGAGAAGTTCAAGTTCGACTCCGTGGGGGAAGCCCGCGGCATGAACGAGCTCGAGGATCAGGTCAAGCACGTGGTCTACGCCGACGATCGCGCCGGCAAGCTCGCCTGGCCCCTCACCGCCTCCAGCCTCATCTATACCGCGCGGCTCATCCCGGAGATCTCCGACACCATCCTCGAGGTGGACAACGGGATGAAGTGGGGCTTCAACTTCAAGCTCGGACCCTTCGAGATGTGGGATGCCATCGGCGTGCGCGAGAGCGTGGAGAAGATGGAGGCCGACGGGTTCACCGTACCCGAGAGCGTCAAGACCATGCTCGAGAAGGGCAACGAGACCTTCTACCAGGAGGACGCCGACGGCACGCGTCACCAGTACGATCTGGTGAACCACCAGTACCTCGAGATCCCCAAGGACGACCGGATCTTCATCATCAAGAAGTTCGACGAGGATCAGGAGGTGGAGGGCAACTCCAACGCAACGCTGTGGGACATCGGCGACGGGGTGGCCATGCTGGAGTTCCACACCAAGATGAACGCCCTGGACAACGAGATCGTGGAGATGCTCGAGACGTCCCTCGAGATCGTGGACGAAGAGTTCGAAGGGCTGGTCATCGCCAACCAGGCGGACAACTTCTGCGTGGGTGCCAACATCTTCGTGGTGATGCTCGGCGCGCAGGCCAAGGCCTGGGACAAGCTCGAGGAGACGGAGAAGCACTGGCAAGACACCTTCATGAAGATGAAGTACTTCCACAAGCCCGTGGTGGCCGCCCCCGCCGGGATGGCCCTCGGCGGCGGCGCGGAGGTGGTGATGCACACCCACCGCGTGCAGGCCTTCGCCGAGACCTACATGGGCCTGGTGGAGGTGGGCGTGGGGCTCATCCCCGGCTCCGGCGGCTGCAAGGAGCTCGCCCTGCGACTCACCGAGGGCATCCGCGGCGGCGCCAACCCGCCCATCTTGCCCTTCTCCATGAAGGCCTTCGAGGCCGCGGCCACCGCCAAGGTGGCGCTGGGCGCGAAGGAAGCCATGAACCTGGGGATGCTGCGCCCCACGGACCGCATCACCTTCAACCGCGATTACCACATTCACGACGCCAAGCAGCTCGTGCTCGGCCTGTCCAAGGCGGGCTGGGATCCCGGCCGGCCCAAGACGGACATCCTCGCCGCAGGCGAGAGCGGCAAGGCGGCCTTCCTGGTGGGCATCGATCAGATGTACGAGGCGGGCTGGGCCACGGAGTACGACAAGGTGGTGGGGGGCAAGCTCGCCCACGTCATCGCCGGCGGCAACGTGGCCGAGGCGACCAAGGTCAGCGAGCAGCACTTCCTGGACCTCGAGCGCGAGGCCTTCCTGAGCCTGCTGGGTGAGCAGCGCACGCTGGATCGCATCCAGCACATGCTCAACACCGGCAAGCCGCTGCGCAACTGAGCCCCGCGGCCACGAGGAACCCGAGCTTGGTGAGAAGACGAAGAAACAACCGGTTTTCGAACGGAGGAAGATAACCATGCGTGAAGCAGTGATCGTAGCCGCGTGCCGTACGGCGGTGGGCAAGGCCAACCGCGGCTCGCTGATCCATACCCGACCCGATGACATGGCCGGGACCGTGCTGGCCGAGGTCGTCAAGCGCGCCGGCATCAAGCCCGAGCAGGTGGAGGACGTGGTGCTGGGCTGCGCCATGCCCGAGGCCGAGCAGGGGATGAACGTGGGCCGCGTGGCGGTGCACCTGGCCGGCTTCCCGGACGAGGTTCCGGCCATGACCGTGAACCGCTTTTGCTCCTCGGGGCTCCAGACCATCTGGAATGTGGCCACGGACATCATGACCGGCATGATCGACATCGGCATCGCTGGGGGGGCGGAGACCATGACCATGATCCCCATGGGGGGCAACAAGATCGTCCCCCACCCCCGCCTCGCCGACGAGCGTCCCGGCGCCTACTCCAGCATGGGCCAGACCGCGGAGAACGTGGCCGTCAAGCACGGCATCACCCGCGAGGAGCAGGACAAGTTCGGGATGGAGTCCAACCACAAGGCCGCCGCGGCCATCAAGGAGGGACGGTTCAAGGAGCAGATCGTCCCGCTGGAGACCTTCAAGTACGATGGCAAGGGCGGCAAGAAGCCCTTCACCTTCGACACCGACGACGGCCCCCGCGCCGACGCCAGCATGGAGGGCATGGCCAAGCTCAAGCCCGCCTTCGCCAACCCCAAGTCGGGCAAGGAGGGCGCCGGCACGGTCACCGCGGCCAACTCTTCCCAGATGTCCGACGGCGCCGCTGCGCTGGTGCTCATGGACAAGGCCAAGGCCGAAGAGCTCGGCTGCAAGCCCATGGTCAAGATCCATGGCTTCAAGGTGGTGGGCCTCGAGCCCGAGTACATGGGCATGGGCCCCTCCAGGGCCATCCCGGCCCTCATGGAGCGCGTGGCCAAGCCCCTCGGCGTCACCATGGACGACATCGGCGTCTTCGAGATCAACGAGGCCTTCGCCTCCCAGGCCATCGCCTGCTGCCGGATCCTCGGCATCGAGGGGGACCCCCGGGTCAACCCCAACGGCGGCGCCGTCGCCCTGGGCCACCCCTTGGGCTGCACCGGCGCCAAGCTGGCCACGCAGATCATCTACCACATGCTGGACAACAACCTGAAGTGGGGCGTGGTCTCCATGTGCATCGGCGGCGGCATGGGCGCCGCGGGCCTGTTCGAGAACCTGCAGTACAAGGGCTGACGCCTCCCACCCCCCCGCGACCACCGCCGCGTTCACGCCCGCGGCTGGTCACCGACATCTACCTGCTCGCTCTCGCCGTCCGGCATCAGACTCGAGTTTCGCCCTTGGCGTCTGCTGCGAACGGCTTGGGAGGCTGGTCAAAATAATCTGCGCAGTCGGGACGCCGATCCATCCCGGCCCGCGGCGTCGCTTCCCTACCGCCGATCGCGTCGGGGGGGCGTGACCTCGGCGGCAAGACGCATGGTGGCCGGGAGGTCGACGGTGGGGTGGACGGCGAGCTGGAGATAGGGGCCGAGGGAGACGTGGAGGGGATCGCCGGTGCTGGGGACGATCTCGGCGTCCACGGTGTAGATGGGCTCGGCGCTGCGGATTTCGATGTCCCGGGCGAGATCGTTGACGTAGCGGGGATCGGAGGGCAGCGCGCCCTCGCCGAGCAGGGCCACCACCATCTGCTTCCACGAGGCGGTGGGGGTGATGAAGGCCTTGGGATCCAGGGGGAGGCGGCCCCGGGCGAGCATGGGCAGCCAGAGCACCACCTCCTGGCGCGTGATGGCGTAGGCAGCATAATGCAGCGTGTCGCGGGTGCGCTGCTTGACGAAGGGCTCCACGCCGATGTGCAGACGCCCGGTGGTGTTGCAAAACAGGGCGCTGAAGCGGCGATAGGGCAGCCGCTCCCCATCCACGGTCACCTCGGCCTCGAGGGGCTGGAGGGTGTCGTGGTAGGACCGCGGGATCTTGAGCCACGCCCCGCTGACGGCCTTGGCCACCACCTCGAGCGCAGCCGAAAAGCCCTTGCGGCTGTTTTCGTACTCGTCGAGCACGCGAACGATGGGTCCGAGGCCGAAGGTGAACCCGAGACGGGTGCGCTCGGCCTGGCGCACGGCGAGCAGCGGCACCTCCTTGGTCAGCAGCCGCCCAGCGCGGTAGGCCTTGATGACGTGGCGAAAGTTGCGGCCCGGCTCCCGGCTCCAGCCGCACCAACCGGCGGTGACGTTCATGGTGCCGCCCCCGATGAAGGCGAGGGTGGGCGTCGCGACGGTAACCCTCCCGGCGAACAGCTCCTCGAGCACGCGCTGGATGGTGCCGTCCCCGCCGTAGATGCACAGCAAGCGCGTCTCCTCGCCCATGGAGGACAAGGCGGGCCCGATGTCCTTGATGGAATCGGTGACGATCCAGCGCACGTGATGCGCTTCGGGGGAGTCGAGGATCGTGGCGAGCTCCTTCCAGCGACCGCCGGCGCGCGGGTTGCAAAGCAGCATGATGTCACGGACCTCGTGGCCATCG
>CAYFWA010000004.1:3513-31124 GCA_964346625.1 uncultured Myxococcales bacterium | reverse complement strand
TTTAACCGACGAGCGACGCAGACAGAATTGATGGATCGGCGGCCGAATGCCGAATTTATTCTTGCGTGAGCCCTTAGCTTCGCGCCTCTGCAGGGAAAGACGCCATTTCGCCTTTTCGCGCAATTTCGTTCCCACGAGACACCGGAACGGTCACCGCAGGGGCATTGGCTTCCTTCTCTCACCGAACCTCCATCGCCTCGACAAGACAAGCCGGGCTGCGTAATAATCCCCCGCACGAAGGAGTCCCATGCTGGGTACGAAAAAGCGCGTACTCGTCACCGGCGGCGCTGGGTTCATCGGCTCACATCTTTGCGATCAGCTGCTCGAGCAGGGCTGTGAGGTCATCTGCGCCGACAATCTGTTCACGGGTCGGCGCCGCAACGTCAAGCATCTGTTGGAACACGACGGCTTCGAGCTGATGCGGCGCGACATCATCCAGCCGCTGCTCGTGGACGTGGATCAGATCTACAACCTGGCCTGTCCCGCCTCGCCCATCCACTACCAGCACAATCCGCTCAAGACGATCCAGACCAACGTGGTGGGCAGCTACAACATGCTCGAGCTGGCGCGCCAGACCCGCGCCCGCATCCTGCAAGCCTCCACCTCGGAGGTGTACGGCGATCCCGAGGTCCACCCCCAGGTGGAATCCTACTGGGGCCATGTCAATCCGGTGGGGCCCCGGTCCTGTTACGACGAGGGCAAGCGCTGCGCCGAAACCCTGATGACCGACTATCACATCCAAAACGGCGTGGAGGTCAGAATCGCACGAATCTTCAACACCTACGGACCACGCATGGCCTTGGATGACGGACGGGTCATCTCCAACTTCATGGTGCAGGCCCTGCGGGAAGAGCCCGTGACGCTGTACGGGGACGGATCTCAGACACGTTCCTTTTGCTATGTGGACGACCTGGTGCGGGGACTGATCGCGCTGATGGAATACGAGGGCTCCGATTGCAGCGTCCCCATGAATCTGGGAAACCCGCTGGAGATCACCATCCGCCAGCTTGCCGAGAGCATCATCCAGGAGGTCGAGAGCCGCTCGACGCTCCTGGAGCAGCCCCTGCCTCGCGACGATCCGGTACGCCGCTGTCCCGACATCTCCCGCGCCCGACAGCAGTTGGGCTGGGCCCCGGAGACCCCCCTGGACGTGGGTCTCCACAAGACCATCGAGGACTTCCGCTCACGGCTTCTTTGAGCGTACCTTCGCCAAGAGGTACGTGCGCGGCCCGCAGAGCCCATCGGCGCCAGAGGCCTTCGCTACCCTTGCCGAGACGACCTTGACCACGAGCATCGAAAAGCCCCTGAGCCGCCTCGTGTTGATGCTGGACGCGGTGTGCCTCGGGAGCTGCGGAGCGATGGCCTACGCCCTGCATCCGCACCTGCAGGCGTGGCAACCCTGGATCAAGGATCCACCGCCATTCAGCCGCTACGCGCTGCTTCTGCTCGTCACCGTGGCCATCTGGCTGGTGTGCATCGTGGCCTTGAGGCTACACCGGCTTGGCGACCGGCCCTGGCGACCCGCTGCGCTCTTCTGGGGACTGGTCAGAGTCAACCTCCTGGGCCTGTTGTTCTTGGCTTTGCTTTTGTACCTGACCCAGGCGGTGTTCAATCGCAGCCTCATAGCAGTGTTTGTTGGAAGCAGCTTTTGCCTGCTGTACCTCGAACGGCTCGCGCTCACCTCGTGGCTCCGCCATCAGTATGAAGCGGGCTTGACCCGGACAAACGTCTTGCTGGTGGGCGATCCCAGTAATGCGTTGCATGACTATGTGCGGGCCGCGGCCGAGGCTCGCTATCCGCCGCGATTCGTCGGGCGATTGGGAAAAGAACCCGCACCGATTGGTGTCGCCGAGCGGAATCGTGAGATCACCGACGAGGTTTCGGGCTCCGACCCGAATCCCCCCTCGACTTTCGCTGCGATGGTGGACTGGCTAGGACCCGTCGAGGCGCTCGAAAACGTCCTGCACGACCACTCGGTGGACGAGGTCGCCTTTTTTCCGCCCCATCACGATCCGGTGCACGAAAAGACGCATCTAAAATCCTGCGAGACCCTGGGAATCCCCGCCTTGTTTTCCGTGAGCATGGAACCGATCTCCGAGTCTCGCCCCCAGGTGGCCACCCGCCACTACAAGCCCTTCGTGCTGTTTGACATCTCGCCACGACCCGCCGGGGCGTTGCTTGCCAAGCAGATGTTCGATACCACCGCCTCCGCGGTGGGAATCATACTGCTGTCCCCGCTGCTGGTGCTAACCACCCTCGCGGTGTGGATCTTCATGGGGCGCCCCATCTTCTTTTCCCAGAAACGAGCTGGCCTCTTCGGACGAGAGTTCCGAATGGTGAAGTTCCGCACCATGACCGGTGATGCCGAGCGACTTCGGGCCGCAGGAAAGGTGATGAACGAGCTGTCCGGGCCCGTATTCAAGTCCACCTCGGACCCCCGGATCACTCCCCTCGGCCGAATCCTGCGCCGCTGGAGCCTCGATGAGCTCCCGCAGCTTTTCAACGTCCTCGGGGGCGCCATGAGCCTGGTGGGCCCCCGGCCGCTGCCCATTGACGAGCAACGCGAGATCCGAGGCTGGCGACGGCGGCGCCTCTCCATGAAGCCCGGTATCACCGGTCTGTGGCAGGTGAGCGGCCGCAGTGACGTGGACTTCGAGCAGTGGATGCGGCTGGATCTGCGCTACGTGGACGAGTGGTCGCTTCGACTGGACGCGATCCTCTTGCTGAAAACCTTCAAGGCCGTGCTCTCGGGCAAGGGCGCGCGGTAGGAAGGTCGTGCCCCCGATCCCCTTTTGAGACCCATGCGCGAGCACACCCACCGAATCGGATCGTTGCTGTGGTTTCTGGTCTTCGCGCTCTCGCTGTGGGGCTTTTACCAGGCTTCGCTGGCCTACCAAGCGTTTGCCATCGACCAGGGGGTGGGTGTCAATCGCGTGCCCCCGAACGAGCTCACCTTCAGCCTCTGGTATCTGGTCTACGGGGCGGTGGGCGCGTTGAGCCTCACCCGGGCGCTGGCGGCTAGCTCGCTGCCGGGTCGGCTCGAAGCCGCCCTCCGGCGCCTCGCCACCCGCCACCTGGCCCTGGTGGCCGGCGTTTCTCTATGCGCGCTGGCGGCCATCTTGCTCTTTCGCCACTTCGTGCTGCAGCACGCGCCCATCGCCGACGACGAATCCACCTACGTGTTCATCGCCCGCACGTTGCTTCACGGCCGCGTGACCAACCCCTTGCCCGGCGACAACGAATTTTTCGATAACCAGTGGCTGGTGTTCAACGCGGAGGGTTGGTACGGAAAATACCCCATCGGTCACCCTCTGCTGCTGGCCGTCGGGGAGGCCGTGGGCGCTCGGATGCTCGTGGTGCCTTTGATCTCCTTCGGCTCCCTGTTGGTGACCTACGCCATTGGCCGCCGGATCTTCGGCGAGCTCGAGGCGCTGCTCGCCCTCGGCCTGCTCGCCCTGTCCCCCCAGTTCCTGATGACCTCCGCCACCGAGCTGTCGCAGCCGTCAGCGGCGCTGTTCATGCTGTTGGGACTGTGGGCCACCCTCCAGGTCATGGATCGGGAGCGGTGGCCCTGGGCCCTGGCAGCCGGGGCCGCGTGGGCCTACGGTGTGCTGGTGAGACCGCTTCCCGGCGCCCTCTTTCTCACCGCCGCCGCCGCTGTGTTCATTTTCGCTCGAATGAACCGGAGCTGGGGTACCCATCTGCGCAAGCGCCTCCCGTTGGCTCTGTTGGCGCTGGTGCCCATGGCGGCCTGTGCCGCGTTGATGCTCTGGATCAACCACCGACAGACCGGCGGCGCGCTGCAGTCCGGCTACGAGGTCACTCACGGTAAATACGGTTTCTTCGCCAACAAGGACGGTCAGATCAGCCTCTCGGTGGCCGCAGCCCTGCTCAGGCAAAATCTGTGGCTGTTCGGCTGGCCGCTGTCCTTTCTCTTCGTTCCCTTCGCCCGCAGCGCCCACCGGCCGGCCTTCGCGCTGGTGTGGGCCCTCATCGGAGCCGAGTACTTCTACCGCGTGCTGGTCCCCAAAGCCGTGGTGGCCACCACCGGCCCGATCTACGTGATGGAGATCGTGCCGCTGCTCGCGCTGCTCACGGGCAGCGGGGTCGTGGGGGCGAAGCGCTGGCTCGCGAACCACCATGTTCGCGGGGCCAAGACGTGGGTGGTCTCCGTGGTCCTCGCCTCCACCGCGGTGGGCTACCTCATGTTCGTACCCGTACGATCCCGCGGCATCCATCTCAACGCCCGCACGTGGAACGAGGTCTATCGCGCCCTCGAGCGGCGAGACGCGCCGCGCAAGGCGTTGGTGTTCAGCCTCTACATGGTGAACCCGGACAAGAAGGTGAGCTGGGCCTACTATCCTCCCCCACCCTCTCCCTCGCTGGACGACGATATCCTCTTCGTCCGGATCCCGGCGACCGGCGATCGCTTGAAGCGGGTCATCGAGTTCTGGCAGCGTCGGTTCCCCGGATACACCGCCTGGTACTTCAATCCGCGCAAGGGGCTGAAGCGCATCCCATCCACCCCTCCCGCCCCCGACGCGCCCCCCCGCGAATCTCGCCGCCGGAAACCGCCCTCGCGTCGCCTGCCACCACGCGAGCGGCAGCGACCCCGGTCAGCGACCCCGTAATCGCCGGGTCAGCGCGCTAGCGGAGAAGCGCAATAGAAACTGGCTGTTGGTGACGAGATACCTCCCCAGGAGACGGCGAGGCTCCTGAAACAGTCGGAAAAGCCACTCCAACCCGCGCTCTTGCATCCAGCGCGGCGCCTGCGCGACATTGCCGGCGTGGAAGTCGAAGGCAGCGCCCACACACACCATGACCGCCTGAATCGCCCCCTTCTGCCGCGCGGCGAAGATCTCCTGCTTTGGACACCCGAGCCCAATGAACACGATGCGTGCGCCGCTCGCGTTGATTTTCGCCACCTCCGCGCGCTCCTCCTCCTGGGAGAGCGGCCGGAAGGATGGCGCCTCGGCGCCGGCGATCCGCAGTTCTGGAAACCGCTCGGTCAGATTGAAGCAGAGCCGTCGGAGGGTGGCCTCGTCGCTTCCGTAGAAGTAGACCGGCAGGCCCTCAGCGGCAGCGGCTTCGCAGAGCAGCAACGTGAATGTGGGGCCATAGACGCGGTCTTCGAGTATAAGCCCATGGAGGTGGTTTAGCGCCCAGCGCACGGGCTGGCCGTCCGGGGCGACGATGTCGCACCGTGCGATGTGTTCGGCAAACTCAGGATCCGACGCTGCCGTCATGAGGCCGTGCACCGGCATGTGGTCCACGCAGGCCGAGCGGCCGTTGCGTGCCGCCTCCAACACCCAGTCCAGCGCCTCGCGATACCGCACCGCGCTGACGCCGACGCCGAAGAGATCGTATTTCCGGGGTGGTTCCATGGTCCATCGAATCATACCGGGTCTCCCCATTTCGGTCATCCGTTGCTAGGAGACCGGAGGGCCGGGCAAGGCAAGCTTGCTTGATTTCGACGCCGAGGGTCTCGATACTGGTCACACTGCAATCATCCGTACCGCGAACGAGCCGAGCCCCATGGAGCCAACCCACAATCAAGACCTGATCGGCGGTTTGGACCGATAGCGATGTCGCTCGTCGAAGCCGCCCAGGCGCCCTGCGACGCGCTGGCCACCGGCGACCCCATCGTGCTCGTCACCATGGGGCTGGCCTTCCTGCTCTACCGCATCGCCTTCCATGGCCTACCGCTGCACATGGACACCGCATACTACGTCCCCAATGGGGCCGTGGCGGGGCCCACCTGGGGCGTGTTCTCCGGTTGGAATGCCCACTTCTCGGGGGTCAGCCGCCTGCTGCCTCAGCTGGTGCACACCGCCATCTATCGGGCCTTCGGCGGGCTGCGTTACGCGTCGGCCTTCCGCTGGCTCTACGCGCTGCTCACGCTCGGATCCGCCTGGGCGACCGTCCGGCTCGCGAGCCTGCTTGGGCTCACGAGCGGCCTGGCGCTGTGCGGCGCGTTGGTTGCTTACCTGGCCATCGCGTCGGAGACCCAGTACGGCGTGTTCTTTGAGTCGGCCGAGGTGTTCCAGGCGCTGCTGCAACCGTGGGGCGTCGTGAGCTGCCTGGTGGGGGTCCAGACCGGAAGTGACGCGATGGTGGGCCTGGGTCTCGGGCTGCTCTGGGTGGACGCGGTGCTGGTGAAGCTGACCGGGGCGGCCACTGCCGGCGCGGTCTCCCTGGCCGTGCTGTTGGCGCACCCCGCAAGCTGGCCCTGGGTGCTGGTCGAGGGGGCGCTCGCTACGGGAGCCTACGCGGTGCTCCTGACCGTTCCGGAGGGTGCGGTGCGCGAGCGACTGAAGTACCTGGGGCGCCACGAGCGCCATGTGCGCCGCAAATACCCATCTGCGGTGATGCTCGCGCTGGTGAAGGCCGGCTTCACCGCGCGACTCATGGTGCGCAACCCGGCCATCCCGTTCGTCGCCTTGGCAGGGGCGGTGACGCTGATCCCGTTGCGCCACATCCTGCCCAGATCTGCCGGCCTGATCCTGGCGGCCTACGCCCTGAGCCTGCTGGTCGCCTTCTTTCGGCAAGGTCATCGCGTCTGGTACTACGTCATCCCCTGGTTCCCCCTGATCGCCCTCGCCGTGGCCGCGGCCGTGGAGTGGCTTATCCGTAGCGGATCGACCGGGCTGGCGCTTGGGCTGGTGGGAGCCGCCGGCTTGCTCTCACTGGCGATCAACCTGGTTCCCCGGATCGGACGCGATGTCGCGGGATTCTCCCGTTGGGTCTTCTCCGTCTACAATCGCGCCGGCGGACAGTTCGGCGAGTGGATGACCCGCGGCAACCTGGCCATTCACAGCGCCGCACCTGAGCTCCGCGAACGAATCGCGGGCCAGCCGACCCTGGTGATCGGCGCCTTCAACCAGGCCTCCGCGCTCATCGGCGCCGCCTATGATACGCCCATCGCGTCGGTGTGCGAGTTGGCCGAGGGTACCGCTGGCGACCTCGATCCTTGGTTACGCCGCCCCGGCGTCGCGCTCCCCACCTTTGTGCTCGACACCGAGGATGTGTTTGAGCGCTACGCCGACCTATTGCCCTGGTTGCGGCGCTATCGGGAGACGGCTACCATCTCGGGCTTACGTCTGTTCGAGCGTCAGGAGGACGAGCTGGACGCGGAAGAGCAGGAGGCGACCCCATGAGCGCGGACTTCGACCCCTACTGCCTGAGCTCGTATTTGACCTTCCGCTACGTCACGCGAGCCGACGCGCAGTGGATACCAGGTGTGTCGCCGACGCTCCCCGAGCTGAGAAATCTCCCGCGGACTCCGGTTCGCCACGCGGAGCAGATCCTGGAGACTCTCCGCGCCCGACTACCCGTTGGCCCCACCGCCGGGTTGCTGCTGAGCGGGGGAATCGACTCAGCGATCCTGGCCCAGCTTCTCCCTCAGGGAACTCGGGCCTACACCATCCGCTTCGTTGCCGAGGGCGCCATCGACGAGACCGCCCAGGCGGCGCGCTACGCGGAGCAAGCGGGGCTACGCCTCACGGTGGTGGAGGTGCACTGGGAGCACTACCTCGAGCACATCGACGAACTGATGCTGCGCAAGCGTGCGCCGCTCCACGCCATCGAGGTAGCGCTGTTTGTGGCGGCCTCGGCGGCGCGCGCCGATGGCGTCAAGCAACTGCTCGTGGGCAACGGCGCGGACAGCACTTTCGGCGGCATGGACAAGCTCCTCTCCCGGGACTGGAGCCTCGAGGAGTTCATCCGCCGATACACCTTCGTGGAGCCGACGCTCGTGCTCAAGCGAGCAGCGTCCACGGAGGAGGTGTGGGCTCCCTACCGGCATGGAGACGAATTCGACGTGGTGCGCTTCTTGAAGGAGGTACACGGCCTGGGCATCATCCAGTCCTTCGAGAGCGCAATCGAGGCCTCTGGCGTCACCGTACATCAGCCGTACGAGACCCTGAGTCTCGATGGCGAGCTCGACCTCCAGCGCATCCGCGGCGGCGACACCAAGTACCTCCTGCGAGAGGTATTCTCCATCCTGTACCCCGACCTCGAAGTCCCGGAGAAAATTCCCTTCTCCCGCCCCATGGACCGCTGGCTGGAGGACTGGCCCGGCCCAACCCGCCCCGAGTTTCGCCCCGAGCTCTCTCTCACGGAGCTCTCCGGCGATCAGCGCTGGCTGGTCTACTCCCTGGAGCGATTTCTCGGGCTTTTGGATGCACTATGAGCGCGCCCGTTGTCGCCATCGCGCGGATCGATGAGGGGTACCCCTCGCGTCCCCCCTTCCACCCGGGTGAGCGGTACCCGGAGGTCCGCGGCCCGACCGGGCCGGAGCCAAACCCGGTGTTTGCCGGAGTGCGTCGCTTGCTCCAAAACCTGCGCTACGACGAGTCGCGCTTCGATACCCCGCGCTGGAACCCCCTGGGCCATTTGATTCGGCCCGGGCAGACGGTATTTATCAAGCCGAACATGGTCGACCACGAGCACCGCTTCGGCGGTGACCTCTGGTCGGTAGTGACCCACCCCGCCGTAGTGTGGGTCGTAGCCGAGTATGTGGCCATCGCCCTCCAGGGACGCGGGCGCATCTTGATCGGCGATAATCCTCACGTTGACTGCCAATTCCCAGAGCTGGTGCGGCACTACGGGGTCGAGTCGCTTCGTGAGCACCTCAAGGCAACACACGGAATTGCGCTGAAGCTGGTGGATCTGCGCCACTGGCACACGCCTGATCTCCGCTATTACGGCTTCCAGATGGGGCGCGTCTCCCTTCCTGGCGATCCTAGGGGGACTGTAGCCGTGGACCTCGGATCGCGATCCATGCTCGAAGGGGTCCCGTGGTGGCTGCTTCGCGGCACCTACCACGAGCGATCGGAGACCATCCGCGCACACCTGAACGGCCGCCATCGCTACGAGTTCTCGCGGTCCATCTTCGACTCCGATGTCTTCATCTCCATCCCCAAACTCAAAGCACACGCCAAGGTCGGTGCGACGCTGAACATCAAAGGGCTCATCGGCACGATCGCCAACAAGAATGCCCTGGTGCATTGGCGCCTCGGATTCCCCGCCCTGGGGGGTGACGAGTATCCCGATCCGCCGAACCTCTCCGACTATGCGCGACTCTACACGCAGCACGCGCTAGCCGTGGGGCTCCCCTCCTACCTGTACTTCCACCTCCGCAAGCGCCTACGCCACACGCCCCTCGGCGCCGCCTACCGTCGCGTCACGACGTGCCATTCCCAGCGTCTGCGCATGCTGCGAGGCGCCTGGGAAGGCAACGACACCATCTGGAGGATGACCGCGGACGTCTACAACGCCTTCGTGGCGAATGTCACCGGTCAACGCGGTTCCATGACACTCTTCTCCGTCATCGACGGTGTCACCGCCGGCGAAACCGACGGTCCCCATTTCCCGCACGCCCGGGACGCAAGAATCCTGCTCGCCGGTGACGATTTGTTGGCCGTGGACCTGGTGGCGCTGCGGCTCATGGATTTCCGCCTGCGCACGGTGCGTCACCTGTCTCACCTGGCGACCGAGCACGGTCTGGACCCACGCCGAATTACCGTCGCCTCCGACTCCTGGCCCCGGGAGGGCTTCTTCGACCCCCAGCGCCTACACCTCTGCTTCCAGCCACCCCACCGCTGGCCGAGCCTTAGCCTGCACGGGATCGCTCCAGGGCCCTCCTACCTGCCGCTGTCGTGATGCCGCTCTCCCGCGCCGCCACGATGTTCAGCTGGTTTCGCCGTGGGGCCTTGGGAATCGGTGAGCAGGGCGTCTTCGCCGCATCGCACCTGATCGCCAACGTGTTGCTTGCCCGCGGCCTCGACGCGGAAGGCTATGGCGTCTTCGCCACCCTGTTCGCGGTGTTCATTCTGCTGAATTACCTGCACACGGCCCTGGTGGCGGATCCGCTGCTCGTGCTCGCGCGACAGAGCGGGCGCCCCGCCGCGTACGTTGCCGCAGCGATTCGCGGTCAGTTCGTCGTCTCGGCCGCCCTGATCGTCATCGGGCTGCTCGTTGCGCTCCTCCTCCAGTCCCTCCAGGCCACCGCCCTTGCGATCGTCCTGCTCGGCTTTGGGCCATCCGCGGCGTGTCTCCTCCTGCTGTGGACCGTACGCAAGGCGTTCTACTGCCTGCTGGCTCCCAAGGCCTCCTTCCTGGGCGGCCTCGCCTACCTCGGCCTGCTGAGCGGTAGCTTGATTGCCCTACAATACGCCGGTCACCTCTCCGCCGCTACGGCGTACCTGGCCACGGCCGGCGCCGCTTTGGTGGTCGCCGTAGGCCTGGCGCGCGCGCTGCCCGCCACCGACACCGAGCAACGCCCCTCCCTGGGGAAGCTGGCGCGCAGTCATTGGCGCTACGGCCGCTGGCTGCTCGCGGCTACGCCATTCCGTTGGGCACCGATGCACATCCACTACCTGCTGCTTCCGGTGCTGCTCGTGGGGGGCACCGCCCTCTCCGGGGTCTTGCGGGCCACCATGGTCCTCGTGGCCCCGATGCTCCACGCACAGATGGCTGCCGCAGCGCTCATCATCCCGGTGTTTAGCGAACGTGCTCACCAGGGGCAACCGCTGCCACGCCTCCGCTTGCTCGCCATCCTCGTCACGGCGAGCGGCCTCTTCTTTGGCGTCCTGGCCCTGTCGGGTGACCGTTTGATGGACCTGGTGTACGGCGGATCGGTGGCGCATCCGGCGGGCCTCGTGGCGCTCCTGGCAGCAGTTCCGGTGATCACGGCTGCGATCCTCGTGACGCAAGCCGAGGTGCTGGCGAGAAAGCGGCTTGGGGCGATGTTACTCAGCTACGTCGTCGGCGCCTCGGTGGCGGTCGGAGCGGGGTGGTGGCTCGCGGTGACGAAAGGGCTTCGGGGTGTGGCGATCGCCATGATCGCGGCGTACGTGGTGATCCTGCTCATCCAGGCGGTGGCGGTGTATCGGCCGGCTCCGCGCGATCGGACCGGCGCATCTGTGCCGCGCTGATGGCGAAGTAGCCCAACGCCGCCACCACGCAGCCGCTCCCGTAGATCAGATACAGCGGCAGGAAGTAGCGCGGCCACGGAAGCAAGAACACGAACAGAATGAAGAGTCCCCAATCCATAAGCTCGAAGGGAAGCGAGAGCAGCCTCACGCGGCGTGAGGGCATACCCAGCTTTCGCGACAGGTTCGCCCCGTATCGGGCGATCTTCAACTTCGAGCCAAAAAACAGCGCCGACTGACTGAGCACGTTCAGCGCCATGGCCAGATAGGCGAGGGAAAGACGGTCAGTGCCGTGCCAGTTTTCGGTCAAGCACCAGCCAAAGCACAGGTTCAGGAAGACGATTTTGACGCCGTCCACAAAGTGATCGAGCCACGCACCGAAGGACGACCCTAGGCGCGCGACCCGCGCGAGCTGCCCATCGCTGGAGTCGAGGATGTACCCGAAGCTGAGCAACCCGTAGGCAATGCCGACCTCGACCAGGCCAAGGGGGCGACACAGCACGAGGATCGCGCCCGCCGCACCGGTGAGCAGCGCGCTCGTCACGGTCAGCACATTCGGCGTCAGGCCGAGCCGCCATGCGAGCAGGGTGACCACCAGGGCGGCGCGCTGGTTGATCAGGTTGGTGTAGAGCGTCGCGATGGAAAGATAGCCATCGCGCTTCACGCGCTCCCAGGAGCGAGCCTCGCCGACCCCGTTCTCCGCCATCTACTCCGTTGACTTGCGCGCCGCCTGCTCGCGCCGCTCGATCAGGATGTCATTAATGAGGGTCGAGGAGGTGCACCGGGTGTAGGGAAAGTAGACCGTCCGCACGCCGACGCCTTCGAGCTGGCGCTGAATCTCCTCCCACTTCGACGTGGAGTACCAATCGTCACCGACGAACATGACGTCGAAGCGTAGCCTCTCCCAAGCCGCCAGCTTGTCCAAGGTGTGCTGCGCGATCACCGCGTCCACACACGTGAGGGCCCGTAGGATCTCGCAACGCTCACCGAAGGGAATGACCGCCCGCTTCTTCTTGTACTCAAGCATGAGCTCGTCGGTCGTCACCCCCACGATGAGCCGATCACACATGGCCCTCGAGTTCCGGAGAATGTTCAAGTGCCCGATATGGAAAAGGTCATAAACCCCGGTCGTGTAGCCGATGACCATGCCTGATTGCTCCTCGCCCAGTAGCATCGCACGAGTGCCTGGCCGAGGCAAGACTCGTCGAGCTCGAGGCCGTGGTCCAATGCGAGCGCATCCGCCTCAGGCGCGCCCCACGCTCCACGGATCTACTGACACGCCGGGTCTCCATCCGCTGCCGGCACGTAGGGCACGCCCTCCCGGAGCCAGGTCAGTAGGAAGCACTGATACTGCATCTTAGGCAGCGGGGGCCTGGAACACCACCTCGTGGCCGTCCTCGATGCAGTCCGGGATGGTGTCCGCCCACGACAACTCCCTGCACCGGGGCAGCGCCTGAAACGTCTCGGTCGGCGCCTACGTCGCACAGCATCCGTGCCCTGGTTCTTCGGCTGCCTCCACCACCGCGAAGCGTAGCGCAATGGTTCGGGGACGTCCATCCGCTACGAGGGCGGCTGTGGGCGGCTATGGGCAACTGACCGCTACCGCTGGCGGTCGAGCGCCGGACGCACCAGCGGACAGCGGCCCTTGGGCCAGCGCAAGGGCTCGCTAGGGGCGCCGATCCGGCGACTGAGATGCTGTAGGATTCCCAGCAGCCTCCGCCGGTGTGCGCTCGCCGCTCGCGCGCTCTTTCCCTGGCGGGCCAGGGCGCTCATGGCCGCGGGCACCAGATGCGAGGCGGCCCGCGGGTAGCGCGGCGGGCGGCGGGGATGGCGACCCAGCAGGCGGCCATAGTTGCGCAACGCCTCGACGGGGCGATTGCCGTGACGGATGGCCTCGATGAGCACGCACTCGGCGGCGTCCGCTCGCCCCAGGGCCGCCAGGGCCACGCCGTAGTCAGCCAGGTACTCGGCGCGATAGCCGCGCTCGTAGGCCTTTCGATACAGGGCTGCCGCCTCGACGTCGCGACGCTGCCGAAACTGCGCCGTGCCCAGGCCATAGTAGCCCCGGTCCCAGGCAGGCCAGCGCACGATGAGGGGCCGCCACAGGGCCTCCCCGCCGACCCATCGCGCGAGCTGAATTCGACTCGCCCAGCCCAGCCCGCCCAGCATCAACAGCACCGCCACCACCGGGACGGCTTTCCCCCCGAGTCGCCGCGCCCACCGCTTTCGATGGCTGGGCCGAGACGATGGTCCGGGCGAGCGCGGATCCGCAGCCCTCGCTCGGCGTCTCTTCAGGGGAGACAGCGCGGCCAGCGCGGCCAGCGCGGCCAGCAGCGCGCCGGCGAGCGGCAGGTACAGATAGCTGTCGGCGAGCTGTCTGGGGGTGGACAGCACGTTGGCCACCGGCAGATACGCAGTCACCATCAAGCCCAGGCCGAGCATGGGGACCGGCCGACGCCGCGCCCACCAGAGGGCGCCGCTCACCGCCACGAGAACCCCCACCCCGAGCCAGGTGGCGGCCTCGCCCCACGCCGGCCCCGGCGCCACGTAGTACAGCGGGTGCAGATCAGCGGGGTGGGGGTGAAGCAGGTGCCAGGCTTGCAGCCCCAGCACGTACAGCGCGCGCCCGTCGCCCAGATACGCGGGGCTCGAGGCCTCCTCGAGCAGCGTCGTGTGACCCGTCCAGCTCAGCAAACCCATCCCCAGCCCGAGCCCCAGCGTCAGGACCGCAATCTGCCAGGGACGACGGTCGGGCTCGGGGCGACGCCGGTGTCGGGCCGCGAGCCAGCCGAGCCAGGCCCCGCCTACGAGCACCGTGATGGGCTTGGCCAGGGCGGCCATCAGGAAAACCAACACCGCCAGCACCAGCCGCGGGTGGCCGGCGCGGCCGCGCTCCGTCCCGGCGACGAACAGCGCCGTGGCCCCGAGGGCGAGGTTGGCCGCGAGCAAGTCCTTGAGGCCGGTGGCCCAGGCCACCGGCTCCACCACCACGGGGTGAACGGCGAACAGCGCTGCGCCGCCTGCGGCCCACGGCACCGGACCCCGTAGCGTCTGCGCCCTCGTCAACGACGCCCCACGGCTATCCGCGAGAGGCTCCGGCGGTGCGGCCCAACGCCGCAGAAAAGCAAAAAGCTGCAGGACGAAAAGAGCGTGCAGCAGCAGGGCCGCGAGATGAAAGAGCCATGGAGCGCCGTTGCCCAGCGCGTACAGCGCGGCCCACGCAGCAACGGTGACGGGGATCACGTACCCTTGCGCTGGGGTAAGCAGGCGGTCGACCTCCGCAGCCTTTCCGTAGTGGGTCACCGTCGGGTTTTCGATGATCTTGCTGTAGTCGTCCAGCACCACGAAGCCGTGCCCGAGGGAGGGCGCGAACACGGCGCCGATCAGCAGGATCAGAATCAAGCTGACGACCAGCGCTTGGATGCGGGTTCGTAGGGTCATCACGAAGGGCCCTGGTCAAAATTAATTCACCATCTGGCGCGCGATCCATCGCGGCTGGCTGCGTTGCTCCTCCGTTGCGTACGCCCAGTACGCGCCATCGTCGCGCCTTGCCAGCCGCGCGCCTCGCGCGCCAACTTGGCAAACTAATTTTAATCAGCTGCCGAAGGAGGGCGCTTCCCCCGGAGCACCCAGGGGGGGCGGCGATCGGCGGATCCGGGCTCGGATCAGTGACAGGAGGAAGACCGGAAAGCCGATCCGTGGACGCGGCTCACACCTCGGGGCGGGGGTAGACGCCCGCGGCCTCGGCGATCTCGGGGACCTTGTGCTCCCACTCGATGGCCATCAGATGCACCCCGGCCACGCCGTCGAGCTCCTTGAACTCCTGGATCTGCTCCACGGCGAGCTGGATGCCCTCCTTGGCCACCGAGCCCTTGCCCTTGCCCTTGGCGCCCTTGAGCCGGGTGATGATCTCCTCGGGCACGTCCATGCCAGGGACTTTCTTCTGCATGTAGCGCGCCATACCGATGGACTTCATGGGGGTGACCCCGGCGAGCAGGTACACCTTCTCCAGCAAGCCCATGTCCCGGGCCCGCTTCACGAACTCCCGGAAGCGGTCCATGTTGTAGATGCACTGGGTCTGGATGAAGTCCGCGCCGGACTCGACCTTCTTGGCCAGCCGCTGCAGCCGCCACTCGTGGGGCTCGGCAAAGGGGTTGGATGCCGCGCCGATGAACAGCTTGGGGGGGCCATGGATGTCCTCGCCGCTCTCGAACCTCGACTCGTCGCGCATGTCCCGCACCATCTGGAGCATCTGGACCGAGTCGATGTCGTAGACGCCCTTGGCGTAGGGGTGGTCGCCGAAGACCTGGTGGTCCCCCGAGAGGCAGAGCAGGTTCCGGATGCCCAGCGCCGAGGCGCCCAGCACGTCGGCCTGGATGGCCAGGCGGTTGCGGTCCCGCGCCACCATCTGGTAGTTGGGCTCGAGGCCCGCTTCCAGGGCGAGGAGCGAGGCCGCCCAGCTCGACATGCGGACCATGGCGGTCTGGTTGTCGGTGATGTTCACCGCGTCCACCCGCCCGACGAGGTGCCTGGCCTTCTCCCGCACCTCCTCGGGGTCGGCGCCGCGCGGGGGACCGAGCTCCCCGGTGAAGGCGAAGTGTCCAGCCTCGAGTACTTTCTCCAGCGTGCTGCCTGATTTCATGGTTGACACCCTGTATCAAAGGAGCGGAGAAACGCAAGCCTTCCGGGACCGGCGATCCCTTCCCGCTCCCCCGCACCGGGCGGCTCGCCGGCACGGCGCGGAGGGCTCCGGAGGCCGGGCCCGCGGGGTTCGCCCCCGGGGCGGCGACCACGCCGGGGGCCCGTCGATCTCCTCGTCTGATGCTGCTCTCTGATGCTACTCTTCGGATTCTGGTTCCTGATAGCCTGCCACCTTGAGCCGCCGGGGGACCTGATTCTGGTGCGCCCGGATCGGCTCGAATCGGGTGATCTGATCCAGCCGACCCTGCTTGTCCAGCCGCTCCCAGATCTGATACCAGGCACAGGGCTGATCGGGGTCCACCTCACAGGCGCCCTGGTTCGTACCCCCGCAGGGACCGTTGAACAGGCTCTTGGAGCACATGGTGATGGGGCAGATGCCGGCGGTGAGCCCGAGCAGACAGCTCGAGCAGGATCGGCAACGCTCCTCGTAATCCCCCATGGCCCGGTTCACCCCGATGAAGGTGGTGTCCACCATGGGCAGCACCGGCTTGTCGGGATACCGCTCCGCCAGGAACTGCACGCCGGCCCCGCACGCCATGCTGAGCAGCGCGTCGTACTGCTGCACCTGATCGTCCAGCGGCGCCAGATACTCCATGTCACACTGGCGCTGGACGGTGACGGTGTCCACCTGGAAGGGCGTACCCGCGATCTTGTAGGCCATGTCGAGCTCGGTGGCGAGGACCTCGGTCTCCTTCTCGCCGCCGGCGAGGCACACCGCAACGCAGGTGCCACACCCCACATTGAGGACCTTCTGGTAGTCCCCGATGAGCTGCTTGATCTCGTCGAAGGTTTTGCGCTTTCCGATGATCATGCTCTCTCTCGCTTGTTCCCCCCGCGGCGCCGCCGGGCGCCGGTGCGGGGCGTGGGCTCGCCGCATCGACCCGCGCAGCGTGGATCCCGCGCTGCGCGCTGCCGCCTACGCACCAAAGTGCCGCTCGATGAACTTTTCCCGGGGCACCATCGCGATCTGGGCCACCTGCTCTACGGGCTTGTCCTGGCACAGGGCGAGCAACTGGTTGTAGTCGAACACCGGCAGGTCATAGTCGATCTCGTGCTCTTCGCCCAGCTTCTTTTGGATCCGATCCAGATAGAGGATGCACGTGATGCAGGAGCCGACGATGGCCTCGGCCTGCGTCTCCTTCTTGATGGCGTCCAGCTTGCGCTTGGTGAAGGCCTCCGCCCGGGGCGCCGAGGCCTTGTGGAAGCCGCCGGAGCCGCCGCAGCAGCCGTACTCGAGGCTGAAGGTGTCCACCGTGGCGCCCAGGGCCTCCACCAGCTCCCCGAGGATGGCCGGCCGGCCCGCGGCCTTCTCGAAGCCCACCACGTCGCTCGGGAAGCGCGTGTGGCAGGGATACTGCACCACCACGTGCACCCCCTCCAGGGTCCGCTTGAGGCTCTGCTTGATGCGATCGATGCCGACGTCGTAGTACAAAAAGTCGGTCATGTGACGCATCTGGGCCTTGCCCTCGTAGCGCTTGTCCGCCTTGCCGATCAGCTCGTTGATTCGCGCGAGGGTCTCCTCGTCCTTGAGCATGGTGTGGCGGCCCAGCCGCAGGGAGCTGTAGCAGGAGCCGCACTGCGCCAGCAGATCCACTCCGTGCTTCTCGGCGATGGAGAGGTTCCAGGCGTTGGTGGCGAGCTGCGCGTCCTCGTGCAGCGAGGGGAAGGTTCCAAAGCCCGGACAGCAGACATAGCCCTCCATGTCCACCACCTCGACCCCCACGTCCGGCAGGCTGAGCCGGATGGCCTGCTCGATGTCCGGGCGCAGGGCGGGCATGTTGCAACCGAGAAACAGACCGGTCTTCGTCGTCATCGCTACTCGCCCCCGAAAAGGTAGTCCTGATCCGAGATGATCTGGACGGACATGAGCATGTCCTTGAACTGCTGATGGAGCTCGGGATCCTCGGTGATGATGGGCGGTTTCGGCTCGAGGCCCAATGCCTCGCGTTTCTCCTCCACGTTGCCCACCGCCTGGGTGTAGCCCCGCTTGTAGATGTCCACGATGGCCATGGGGAAGCGCGTCTCGTCCTCGCTGTTTTGCCACCGGCGGATGGCCAACCCCACCTCGAAGGGCCGCACGCCCATGGGGCAGGCCTCCTCGCAGCGCGTGCAGGAGACGCAGGTCCAAGGCGTGTCGTCGTCGAGCAGGCTGTCTTCGAGCCCGAACAGGACCTTGCGCACCAGCGTACGCACGAGCAGCGGTGGCTCGGCCTCCGAGGCGGGGCAGCCCGCCACGCAGCGCCCACAGGTGAAGCAGTGCTTGATGGCGTCGTCGTGGAATATTGCTTTCCACAGGTCCGGTTGGGCCTCGGCCATGTCAATCATATCCGCTCTCCTTTGTGGGCTTTTAAGAGAGCCTTCGCAGCGGCGGGCCGCCAATCCACCCCGAGCGGGCGGCGTCCAAGGTACCTCGAAGTCAACTTCTCTTGCGCCCTATCTCATCTGGACATCGAAGTCGAGTGCTCGACGCGGGATGCCCCGGTATCACGCACTTGCCGGAGCGCGCAGCGTCAAGAAAACGCGAACAGCATGGCTAAAGTAGCGGGGCGGTGCGGGTTATGCAAGTCCGATTTCGGGGCCGAGCCGCCTCCCTAGATGGCGCCTTCTACTACGAAAATCCGGCACATCCCGACATCCTGCCAACTTGATCGGAATCCGCGAGCTCCCGATGCGTGGGACCGATCGGAATCTGCCTACCGACCCTTATATCCCAGAAACTACAGCGGAATATTGGCACAGGCCGTCTCGGCGCCTGCGAACACAATCGCAATAACCATCGATGCTCTAGCTTCCATTCCTGTCTCCCATCGTCTAGCAAGGGAAAAGCCTTGACCCCGGCCCCGCCAACTTCTATCAAATTTCCGGTAAGCCGTCGGCACGTGGGCGTGCGCAGGACGTCGTCGGCGCCCCCCGGATCCTCGCTCCATGGAAACGGATTCTCGCTCCATGGAAACGATTGTCGGACACAGGCTCGGCGGCTATGGTATGCCCCATACGCCGGTCGAGATGAAGCAATGGCTCGGGGCCCTGTCGCGGATTCTTCAGCAGCGGACCCGTCCGGATCACCAGAGCGGAGTTGTGAATGAGCCACGGTGAACGCGGAACCTCTAAGGGAAGCAACGGAGACAAGGTGGGCGCGGTGATGGTGGTGGGGGCCGGCATCGGCGGCATGAACGCCTCGCTGGATCTGGCCGAGTCCGGCTACAAGGTCTACCTGGTGGAAGAGACCACGTCCATCGGCGGACGGATGGCTCAGCTCGACAAGACCTTCCCCACCAACGACTGCTCCATGTGCACCATCTCGCCCAAGCTCATCGAGGTGGCCAAGCACCTGAACATCGAGATCCTGACCAACACCACCGTGGAGCAGGTCGACGGGGAGGCGGGGCGCTTCAAGGTCACGGTGGCGGGCGAGCCGCGATACGTGGACCCCGAGAAGTGCAACGCCTGTGGCGACTGCGTGGACGTGTGTCCGGTCCGGCTGCCCTCGGAGTTCGACGAGGACCTCGGAGAGCGCACGGCGATCCACAAACGCTATCCGCAGGCGATCCCGTCCACCTACGCCATCTCCAAGAAGGATCGGGCGCCCTGCCGGGACGGCTGCCCGGCGCATACCAACGTCCACGCCTACGTCTCGCTCACCAAGGAGGGCAAGCACCAGGAGGCCCTCGACGTGATCCGCCGGCGCATCCCGCTGCCGGGCAGCCTCGGCCGGATCTGCCATCACCCCTGCGAGGGCGAGTGCCGGCGGGCCGAGGTGGACAGCCCCATCTCCATCGCGGCCATCAAACGCCACGCCGCCGATCACGCCGATCTGCGCAAGGGCGTCTGGCGGGACCCCACGCCCGTGCAGCGCCCGGAGGGCAAGAAGATCGCCGTGGTGGGCTCGGGCCCCGCTGGCCTCACCGCTGCCGATGATCTGTCCGCCATGGGCTACGACGTGACGATCTTCGAGGCCTCCGACGAGCTGGGCGGTATGCTGCGCCACGGGATCCCCCACTACCGGCTGCCCCGGGAGGTGCTCGACAAGGAGATCAAGGTCATCACCGACGACGAGCGCGTGGAGGTCCGCACCGGCGTGCGCATCGGCAAGGACGTCACCCTGGGCGCCCTCAAGGAGCAGGGCCATGACGCGGTGTTCCTGTCGGTGGGCGCCGAGGAGAGCCGGCGGATCCCCGTACCCGGTGCCGACAAGGAGGGGGTGCTCTGGGGCATCGAGTTCCTCAAGGCGGTCAACCACCTGGAGAAGGTCCCGCTGGGGGAGCGGGTCATGGTGGTGGGCGGCGGCAACGTGGCCATGGACGTGGCCCGCTCGGCCCGACGGCTCGGCGCCGAGGTGGACATCACCTGCCTCGAGTCGCGCGACGAGATGCCCGCCAACCCCTGGGAGATCGAGGAGGCGGTGGAGGAGGGCTGCCGGCTGTTCCCCGCGCTGGGGCCGGTGGAGCTGCTGGGCGACGACCGGGTCACCGGGATCAAGATGAAGGCGTGCATCCGGGTGTTCGACGAGCAGGGGCGGTTCGCTCCCGAGTTCGACGAGGCCCAGACCCAGGCGATCGCCTGCGATCAGGTCATCTTCGCCATCGGGCAGCAGTCCAACCTGGACGTGCTCGAGGGCTCGGGTGCCGAGCCTGGAGAGCGCGGCCTGCTGGGGGCCGATCCCCAGACCCTGCAGACTGCGGTGGAGTGGATCTTCGCCGGAGGCGACGCCCAGGGCGGCGCCGCCTCGGCGGTGGAGGCCATCCGGGACGGCCACGAGGCGGCGGTGTCCATCGATCATTGGCTGCGGGGCGAGCCCATCCCCACCGATCGCTGGGTGAAGCCCAGCGGCGACAACTGGCGGGAGATCCCCGCCGAGGTGGTGGCGGCCAAGCGCTACGACCCCGAGCTCAAGCCCGCCGACGAGCGGGTAAAGAACTGGAACGAAGTCTCCCTCGGTCTCACCAGCGAGCAAGCCCAGCAGGACGCGGCGCGCTGTCTGGCCTGCGCGGAGTGCTGCGAGTGCTTCCAGTGCGTGGAGGCCTGCAAGGCCGAGGCCATCAACCACTTCGAGCCGCCCCAGCGCCAGGAACTGGACGTGGGCTCGGTGATTTTGATGCCGGGCTTCGAAGCCTACGACCCGAAAAAGGAGGGGTTGTGGGGCAAGCACCGCATGCCCAACGTGATCACCTCCATGGAGTTCGAGCGGATCCTGTCGGCCTCCGGACCCACCCAGGGTCACGTGGTCCGGCCCTCGGATCACAAGGAGCTTAAGAAGATCGCCTGGATCCAGTGCGTGGGCTCCCGCGACTGGTCCGACGACCACAACTACTGCTCCTCGGTCTGCTGCATGTACGCCATCAAGGAGGCGGTGATGGCAGTGGACCACTGCCCCGAGGCCGAGGTCACGATCTACTACAACGACATTCGCAGCTACGGGAAGAGCTTCGAAGCCTACTACGAGCGTGCGCGAGAAAACGACCATGTCCGCTTTCGGCGGGGCCTCCTCCCGGTGATGAACATCAACGAGGATCCCGTGACGAAGAACCTGACGTTGCGCTCCGGCACCGACGACGGCACCTTCGAGGAGCAGGAGTACGACCTGGTGGTGCTCTCGGTGGGGCTGCGTCCCTCACCGGGGACCCAGCGGCTGGCCAAGGCCTGCGGCGTGGCGCTCAACCGCTTCGGCTTCCTCGAGGGCGCCGGCTACAACCCGGGCCGCACCACGCGGGAGGGCATCTTCGCCGCGGGCGCCGCCCAGGCACCCATGGACATCCCGGAGACGGTGATGGGCGCCAACGCCGCCGCCGCCCAGGCCGGCGGCCTGCTGGCCGACGCCCGGGGCACGCTCACCCAGACCAAGACCTACCCGGAGGAGCGGCAGTTGGGCGAGGAGGCGCCTCGAGTGGGGGTGTTCGTGTGCCGCTGCGGCACGAACATCGCGCGGGCGGTGAACGTGCCCGAGGTGGTGGAATACGCCAAGACCCTGGGCAACGTGGTCTATTCCGAGGAGAACCTGTTCACCTGCTCCACCGACACCCAGGAGAAGATCACCGACGCGGTGAAGGAGCACAACCTCAACCGCCTGGTGGTGGCCTCCTGCACGCCCCGCACCCACGAGCCGCTGTTTCAGGACACGTTGCGGGAGGCGGGAGTCAACAAGTACCTCTTCGAGATGGCCAACATCCGGGACCAGTGCTCCTGGGTGCACTTCGACCAGCCGGACAAGGCCACCGCCAAGGCCAAGGATCTGGTGCGCATGGCGGTGGCGCGGGCCGAGACCCTCGAGCCCCTCGAGGAGCTGTCCTTCGAAGTGGACCAGAGCGCGCTGGTGGTGGGCGGCGGCGTCACGGGCATGACCGCAGCGATGGCCATCGCCGAGCAGGGCTTCCCCTGCACGCTGGTGGAAAAAGAGCCCGGGCTGGGCGGGCTGGCGGCACGCCACCACTCCGCCCTGGGGGTGGATCCCCCCATGGAGTACTGCCGGGAGCTCGCGGACAAGGTAGAGGCCGATGAACGGATCGAGGTGCTCAAGTCCACCCGGATCACCGGCTTCACGGGCCACGTGGGCAAGTTCACCGCCACGGTGCAGTCCAACGGCACCACGCGCGAGCTGCGGGCCGGGGCCATGATCCTGGCGGTGGGCGGCGAGCAGTACCAGCCCACCGAGTACTGCTACGACGAGTCGGATCTAGTCTTGACCCAGCTCGAGCTCGACGAGCTGATGCACGAGCACCCCGAGCGAATCAAGGAGGCGAGCACCATCGCCATGATCCAGTGCGTGGGCTCCCGCGAGGAGGACCACCAGTACTGCTCTCGGGTGTGCTGCCAGGTGGCGCTCAAGAACGCCATCAAGATCAAGCAGATCAACCCCCTGGCGCGGGTGTACGTGCTGTTCCGCGACATCCGGACCTACGGGTTCAACGAGCTGTACTACGAGGAGGCCCGCAAGCTGGGCGTGATGTTCATCCGCTACACCCGGGATCGCCGCCCGGAGGTGACCCTGGAAGACGGCAAGCCGGTGCTCAAGGTCTTCGACGCGCTGCTGGACGAGGATTTGCTGATCCGCCCCGACTACTTGACCCTGAGCGCCGCCATTCGCCCCGTGGCCGACGCCTCCCAGATCGCCAGCATGCTCAAGCTGCCGCTGTCGGCGGACGGTTTCTTCCTGGAGGCGCACCTCAAGCTGCGCCCCCTGGACTTCGCCAGCGAAGGCATCTTCTTGGCGGGCGTGGCCCAGGCCCCGAAAAACATCGCCGAGTCCATCTCCCAGGCCCAGGGCGCGGCCTCCCGGGCCGCCACCGTGATCTCCAAGAAACGGATGTGGGTGCCAGGCGCCATCTCCGTGGTGGAGCCCAAACACTGCGCGGCCTGCCTCACCTGCGTGCGCTCGTGCCCCTACGAGGTGCCAGTGGTCCGCGACGGGGTCGCCTTCATCGAGCCGGCCTCCTGCCAGGGCTGCGGGGTGTGCGCGTCGGTCTGTCCCCGACACGCCATCGACACCCAGCACTACAAGGACCGCCAGATCCTCTCGAAGCTGCAGGCGCTGTAGCGCTACGCGCAGCGCGCTCCGGCGCTAGACCATATGACCAGGAGCTTGGATTTCATGAACGCCGAAGCCCAACAAGCGATCGCAGCCAACAACAGCGACTACGAGCCCAAGGTGGTCGCCTTCTGCTGTACCTGATATTCGAGGGGGGCTTGCCAGCCCCCCTCCCCGCGCCGAATGAATCGGCCGCGGGGCCCCTCCCCCAAGGGCGCGGCCTCCGGCCTTTGGCCTCCGGCCCGAACGCCGCCTGCGGCGGCGCGCAGGGCGCAGACTGGCGAGACGATCGAAGCCGACGAGAGACAATGCTACCATTCGCGAGACTACCATCGCGAAGAGAACCAGGAGCTTGGATTTCATGAACGCCGAAGCCCAACAAGCGATCGCAGCCAACAACAGCGACTACGAGCCCAAGGTGATCGCCTTCTGCTGTACCTACTGCTCGTATACGGCGGCGGACCTGGCGGGGTCCATGCGGCTCAACTATGCGCCGCAGGTGCGGATCGTGAAGATCCTGTGCACGGGCAAGATCGAGCCGCTCTTGCTGCTCAACGCCTTTCGCGAGGGGGCTGACGCGGTGTACGTGGCCGGCTGCAACATCGGGGACTGCCACTTCATCAAGGGCAACTACAGCGGCAAGCGCTTCACCAACCACGTGAAATACAACCTGCTGCCCGAGATCGGCCTCGAGCCCGAGCGGTTGGATTTCTTCCACATCCCCGCCTCGGCCGGCCCCGGCTTCGCCAGCGCCGCCAACGAGATGGTAGAGCGCGCCCGCGCCCTCGGGCCGAACCCGTTGCGCAAATAGGGTTTCGCTTCCTCGCGCGGGGCTCCGCCGTCCGCGTCCTGTACACGTTCAGGGGGGATGTCCCATCCCCCCTCGCCCCGAAAAAACGCGGTTTTTCGGGGCTCACCCCCAATCACCTGGGCTTCGCGCCGCTGCAGGGAAAGACGCCAATTCGCCGTTTCGCGCAACTTCGGTCCTACGGGACACCTGTACGGTTACCGCGTCCTCGGCCCAAGCGCAGCGCCCCTGGAACGTCATTTCGCTCCTTCCCCCCATACGCTCCTTTCCCCCCATGCGCTCCTTTTCCCCCATGCGCTCCTTTTCCACCCTTCGTTCCGCCCGACTCAGTCCCCCGGCCGAAACCGCAGCGGGTAGGTCACCACCGTCACCGAGTCGCGCACAGGCAACCGCAACGCGCGTAGCCGCTCGGTGAGACAACGGATCGCCGCGTCGCTCTCGAGGGTCCGGGAGACGACCTCCACTTGACCCATCTCACCGGACGGCTGCACGGTGAGGCGGAACACCACCTCGCCCTGCAGACCGGGTCCCTCGATCAGCAGCGCCCGCTCGTAGCAGGTACGCAGAACGCGGTGACGCATGAGCACCGCGGCCCGCACGGCCTGCTCGAATCGATCCGGCCGGGGCTCGAGGGGCGGTGCCGGCGGGGCCTTCACCGCCGGCAGCAGGGGTCTCAGACAGCCGGCGAAGGCCTCGCAGCCGCGCCGGGTGAGGCAGGCAGCCGCCGCGACCATCCGGGCCGACGCCGGCCCCCGCCGACAGGCGCGCAGCAGGGGCGTCGCCGCCCGTAGGAGCTGCTTGCCGTGGTCCCGCATCCAGTAGCCCACGGCCTTGCGATCGGCGTAGCCCAGAGAATTCCGGTACCGGTAGCGTACCCCCGGGCGCCCCACCAGCGTGAGCTCGTTGCGGCAGCGGGCGATGCGCGTTTCCAGCGCGCCACACCCGTCCGGGCTCTGCGCACCACCCAGGAGCCCGCGAACCAGCATCGCCACCTCCCGATCCGTGGCATCCCCTTGCACGCGGATCTCCGCCCCCCGTTTCTCCAGGCGCAGAGGGTGGACCGCGGAGCGCCCCAGCGCGCCCTGCAGCAGCCGCCCGACGGCGCGTCGCCAGGCCAACGGCGCGGCGGCGGGCGCCTCCGCGCCGGCTGTCGCCACGCCCGTCCCAGCCGTCGCGCGGGGCGCCTCCGCCGCCCGCGTCCGGTCCTCCTGGCGCAACAGCGCCGCCAAAGTGGACGCGGCGTCGGACGACGAAAGCTGCAACCGCACCGTCCACCTCCAACGGCGTCCTCGCCACGCGAGCCTCAGATAAGTGCGGGCCACATCGCCCCAGCCCGCGGCCACCGCTTCCGAGGGCGCGTGGCCGGAGCCCGGTCGGCAAGGCGCCGGCCCCCCGCCAAAGCTCGCGCAAACCTCCGCCTTCGCGGCGACCTCCGCCTCCGCGGCGACCTCCGCCTCCGCGGCGACCTCCGCCTCCGCGGCGACCTCCGTCTCCGCAGCCTGGCCGCTGGCCGACAGACCCGGCTTCCTCGCTGGCTCCTCGCAGCCCACCGGACATGCCGCTCGCAAGGGCGCCTGGCCGCCGCACAGCCGTGACAGCAGCGACCTGCCGAAGCCGCCGCGTCGGATCAAGCCGAGGGTGTGTCGATCCACGGCCTCGATCCGCCACCTCCGCTTTTCCTCGGCCGCAACCCCGGCGCGTGGCCGTGACGGCGTGCCCTGCTGCGGCCCACCTCGCGCGCTGCGCAGGCAACCGACGAGCGCAGCGGCGTCGAGCTTGCCGCGGAGCAACCAGACCCCGTCTTCGAGTCCTCGCCCCCGCCCGGGTATAAGCAAGCTGACCTGTCGCGCGCGCCGGTGGGGGGCCTGGCCAGCGCACCGGATCAGTCGTGCGTAGCTCGGTCCCCCGGCATGGAGTCGCAACACCGGGAGCTGTCTCAGCTCCTCCGCGACCCTCTTCGGAGGGCTTCTCGGCGTCCGGACCCTCGTCCGGACCCTCGTTCGGACCCTCGTTCGGACCCTCGTTCGGACCTTCGACTTGCGTGACGCCGATGGCGACGCCGACAAGGTGACCGTTACCCATCCCGCCAGCGGCGGTGGAACCACCGGCGCCACCGGCGGCTGCCGCCCCCGGGGCTCGCATCCCGCGGGGAGCAGCCCGAGCCCGGAAAGCAGCCCGAGCCCGGAAAGCAGCCCGAGCCCGGGGAGCAGCCCGAGCCCGGGGAGCAGCCCGAGCCCGGGGAGCAGCGCCGCGATCAGCGCCACCGGCGATCTCCCGTGACCCCATCGCACCAAGCACATCGCCTTCACCTCGTCTTTTCGTCTTTTCGTCTTTTCGTCACGGGGGGCATGTCCCATCCCCCCTCACCCCGACATAACGCGGTGTTTCGGGGCTCCCCCCCATCAAATGGGCTTCGCGCCGCTGCCATGAACGGTGCCACCACGCCGCAAAGCGAGCTTTCGTTCCTCCGTAACACCTGAAGGGTTAGGAGGCTGGTCAAAATAATCTGCGCAGTCGGGACGCCGATCCATCCCGGCCCGCGGCGTCGCTCGTCGGTTAAATATCCACCAATATTCGCCCTCCTCGCTCCTTGCGGGCCGGGCGCCTCGACGCCCTGACTTGCACACCTTATTTTGACCAGCCTCCTTAGGGCTCGCGCAAGAATAACTCCGGCATTCGGCCGCCGATCCATCAATTCTGTCTGCGTCGCTCGTCGGTTAAATACGTCAATGTATTCGCCCTCCTCGCTTCTTGACAGAATTGCGCCTCGGCGCCCTCGGTGCGTCGAACTTATTCTTGCGCGAGCCCTTACATCGATCCTACGTGACGTTTGAACAAGACCCTCGTCGATTGACGAGCCCACGAGAACAACGCAGTCCGCGGATCAAGGCTCCCGGGAATCGTGAAAGCGCTCGTCGGCTCTCCGTCGATCGTCGCGGCCCTGATCCAACCAACCCGCCCTTGCGTCCGGGTACGCGTCGAATTCGGGCACATAGGGCTTGATGTCCAGCAGCGGCGTACCGTCGAGGACATCCAGATCCCGGACCCGGAGCACGTTGCCCTCGCGCCCCAGTAGCCGCACGACCGACATCCCCAACGGATTCGGCCGCGACGGCGCCCGCGTGGCGAACAGACCGTGTTCCTGCGTATCTCGATATGGGGTGACTCGTGGCTCGAAGGATCCGGCGCGATCGAAGGCGTACAGGAGCCAGACCCGCTCGAAGCCCTCGAGATCCATCAGCGCCGGCTCCAGGTCCTCGCGCATCACCACCTCCCCTTCCACGTCCTGCGCGTAGCGCGGCTGGATGGGCGTCCCGGCCGGCACGCGGTGTGGCGAACGAATGACCCCGATGGCTCGATAAACGACGGCCGCCTGCGCTTCACTCATGGCCCGCGCTCACGGCTTGCGAAAAACCAGTAACACGGGGTACGGCAAGAGGACTTTGCGTTCGTTGGCAAGCTCCAACCCCGCCCAACCCGAGGACCCACACGCCAAGCAACTCGTTTTCCTGCGTTTCCGTTGACCCTGCATGAGCCACCTCCTGGGCCATGACGATACCTCCAAGCAACCTCGCGCCATGATCGGTCCCTACCACGCCTCGACTCGTTCGCAAAGACCACGCGCGACCAAACCGCACGCGGCCGA
>CAYFWA010000004.1:0-3413 GCA_964346625.1 uncultured Myxococcales bacterium | reverse complement strand
GCCCCGCACGCGGCCGAGCCCCGCACGCGGCCGAGCCCCGCACGCGGCCGAGCCCCGCACGCGGCCGAGCCCGTTGTGTTTGCTCCGGCAAGCCGCCGTCGCGCCTATCCCGTCGCGATCTCGCAACGCCCCACCCCAGCGTGGCCTGTCCCCGAATTCGAGAATTCGAGAATTCGAGATCCGTCCCCACCCCTCCCCACCCCTCCCGGAGCCGGAGCCGGAGCCGGAGCCGGCCCCCGGAGCCGGCCCCCGGAGCCGGCCCTCGAAACCGCCGCCGGAGCCGGCCCCCGAAACCGCCGCCGGAGCCGGCCGCCGGAGCCGGACTTCGGAACCGGCCCCCGGAACCGGCCTACGGAACCGGCCCCCGGAGCCGGCCCCCGGAACCGGCCTACGGAACTGCGAAAAAGTTGGTGGCCTGGTTCGGTGAGCGATCCTGGCTCTCCCCGCACCACCCTCGAAGCTGCTATGATACCGATCATGTCGCAGCAGAATCCAGGGGTTCGCCCCGTGGTGACCCTGTTTGTATCCGCGATCGTGTTTCTATCCGCGACCGTTGCCCTCGTGACCCTCGGTGCAGGGGCGGGCTGCGGGGGGGGCGACGACGAAGCCGGGCCGCCGGTGCGGTTCCGGCTGCCGGTGGACAACGTGGACGGGAGGCTGCTGTCCGAGTGGGTGGTGGGGGTGGACCACGATCCCGAGGATCAAGGGGGGAGCTTCACCAAGTGCCTCAACTACGACGGTGAGATCAGCTTCCCCTACTGCTACGACCAGCACGACGGCACTGACTTTCTGCTCGACGGGGGATTCGACACCATGGATCTGGAGGTCGCGTGGGTGGTGGCCGCCGCCGACGGGGTGGTGGTGTCGGTGGAGGATGGGCACTACGACCGCTGCCACGCCGACGTGGACACGGGCGATGTCTCCTGCGATGGCCACCCCATGGTGGGCAACCACGTAAAGATTGAGCACGCGGGCGGCGTGCAGACGTGGTACTGGCACTTCAAAAAGGACACCATCGTGGTGGAGGTGAATCAGACGGTGCGCTGCGGAGAGCGCCTGGGCCTCATCGGCAGCTCCGGCCGCTCGGCAGCACCGCACCTGCACTTCGAGGTCCGCGACGCCGAGGGCGTGCCCCTGGATCCCTACGCTGGGGAGATCTCCGGACCGGTGAGCTGGTGGATGCAGCAGGAGGGCCCCAACGGCTTTCCGGCAGAGATCTGCGAATAATGCAAAAAGCGATCTTCCAATCAATGTGTTCGCTTTCCTCGCTTCTCGACAGAATTGCGCCTCGGCGCCCTCGGTGCTTCGAGCTTATTGTTGCGCGAGCCCTAGTCGCCGCCGCGCTGCTCGGCGCAGGGCCACTCGGCGCGCAGGCCGCCCCCGACCGCGCAACGCAGAACGAGGCGCCGCAGCTCGTGAACGGTCGCCTGGTCCTGCCCGTCTGGGAGACCCGCTGGGAGCAGCGGATCCGGCGCCAGAAAGAGGACCAGCGACAGTGGATCGATGGCCACCGCGCCAGCCACCCGGAGCTGTACGGGGTCACCAGCGCGCCGTTGCAACCCGTGCGCCACTACGCCGAATACGACCCGGTGGACGCGGTGTACTACGCGTGGGAGCCGGGCACCTTCGATGACTTCTTCGGCCGGCTCACCCACGAGCTGATGACCCGCACCACGGTGGCGATCCATCTGCTGCACCACGGGGCCACCGAGCGCAGCGAGCTCGAGTCGCGGATCATCACCCAGGGAGATGACCCGGCCGACGCCACCTTCGTGGACGTCTCCTCCCTGGGCGACTACTACCAGTGGCAGACCGAGTGGCCCTGGGATCGCTCCCTGGAGAGCTTCTGGGCGGTGGATTTCGGTCCCTACTTCGTGCGGGACGGCGCCGGCACCCTCGGGATCATGGATCCCCGCTACTACTGGTGGCGCGTCAACGACGATGCCGTGCCCACCAAGCTGGCCCAGCGCCTGGGGGTGACCGTGTGGCGCCCGGATCTGGACTGGGAGGGGGGCAACCTCTTTTCGGACGGCGAGGGAACCTGCTTCACCACCGTGATGCACGAGGCCGAAAACCTCCCTCAGACCCGCGCGGCGGTGGAGCAGCAGCTTTTCGAGTACTTCGGCTGCGACAAGGTGCTCTGGCTGCACGCCTTGCACGGCGAGGGCACCGGCCACATCGACATGTTCTTCAAAAACGCCTCGGACACCCTACTGCTCGTGGGCGAGTACGACTCCGCAGCCGATCCCCTCAACGCCGAGATCCTGGACCAGAACGCCGCGCTGCTCGCCGGTGAGACCACCGCCGCGGGGACCCCCTTCGAGGTGCGGCGCTTCCCCATGCCGACCCACGACGACGACGTATGGCGGAGCTACGCCAACGGAATCGTGGTCAACGACCTGGTGCTGGTGCCCACCTACGCCCAGGATCGCCAGCACGAGGCCGAGGCCCTCGCCATCTTCGAGCAGGCCTTCCCCGGCCGCACCGTGGTGGGTCTCGACGCCGACGAGCCCATCGCCTGGGGCGGCGCCCTCCACTGCGTGACGCGCACCCGCCCGGCAGCCCCCCGCGCGCCCACCGCTCCCGTCCCCACGGCGGCCTGCGGCGGCGATCACCGCTGCTCCCGGGGCTGCGGCGACATCACGGCGGCCGGACGATGCCTCGATGGATTGGCCGTGTATTGCGACGGCGACGAGGTCACGGTAGCGGCCTGCTACTTCGACGAGCGCTGCGGCTGGGACCTGGAGCACCGCGAGTTTTACTGCGTCCCCGCCGGCTGCGGGGACCTCCCGGCAGAGGGCGAGTGCCTCCAGACCTGGGAGGGCGACCTGGCGGCAGTCTGGTGCGAGGACGGCTACCCGCTGGGGGAGCGCTGCGCCTCCGAAAGTGGCTGCGCCTACGACGCGGGCCTCGAGCGGGTGGCCTGTGGGGGGGGCTGTCTGGACGAATGCGCCGCCGACGCCGCCGGCTGCGACGCCCAGGGAGATGCCTGGCTTTGCGGAGAGGCAGGGGACGGTGACGACTGCCTGGAGCCGGTGACCCAGATCTGCGAGGCGGGTACCACCTGCGAGGCGGGCGCCTGCGTGTGCGCCGACGAGTGCGCCGCCGACGAGTCCGGGTGCGACGCCAACGGCGACGCCTGGCGCTGCGGCGAGGCCGGCGACGGCGACGACTGCCTCGAGATCCTGCGCACGCGCTGCGGGGCGGATCAGCGCTGCGACCAGGCACGCTGCGTGGACGCCGGTTGCGGTTGCCAGGTCGGCGATGCCGCCGGAGCCGGCGCCCTCCGCGGCGCCGCCGGCCTGCTCGTCGGCTTGCTGCTCGGATGGCTGCTGCTGGCACCGGCGAGCCGGCGCCGACGCTAAGGGAGCGGGTCAAAATAAACTCTGCACTCGGGACGCCGATCCATCCCG
>CAYFWA010000003.1:0-32772 GCA_964346625.1 uncultured Myxococcales bacterium | reverse complement strand
CGCAAGAATAACTTCGGCATTCGGCCGCCGATCCATCAATTCTGTCTGCGTCGCGCATCGGTTAAATACGTCACTGTATTCGAACTCCTCGCTTCGTGACAGCATTGCGCCTCGGCGCCCTCGGTGCTTCGAACGTATTCTTGCGCGAACCCTTACACATAAGCGATCTGCGGAGGGAAATGTCAACCCCGAAAGGCCGGCAAGGTTGACAATACGATACAGGGAGAGGGAAAGCCTGTAGAGGAATCGGCCGGGTGTGTTTCACGTGAAACCAAAGGCTGACAGGATCCGTCATTCGAGCAGACTGACAGGGCCCGAGGTTCGAGCAGCGATGTTTCACGTGAAACCAAAGGCTGACAGGATCCGTCATTCGAGCAGACTGACAGGGCCCGAGGTTCGAGCAGCGATGTTTCACGTGAAACCAAAGGCTGACAGGTTTCGTCACAATCGCGACTCGCGAGCAACCTCGCGGTTTCTCGACGAGTTTCAAACTACACGGCGCTCCGCGAGGTTCGGTCCGGATTTCTCCCGAAAGCTGCTAGAGCACCGAACAGTTTGGACGTCGTAGCGAAATCGTGAAGTTGCGAGTAGATCGCGAGTGCGCCCGCAGCGACCGACCGAGCCGTACCCGTAGGTACGGGGACCGAGGGAGCGAGGAGGGTTGCCGCGAGATGCCGCAACTGCGCGATTGCAGACGTCTTTCAAACTGTTCGGCGCTCTTGTGACGGAGCCAAGAAACAAGGACTGGCTGGTGCCAGCGCTCATCTGGGGACCGGCTCCTCCCTCAATAGACACCGCTGGCGACCATCAGCGAGCTGGTAGTTGTATTCCATGGCAGCAGGAGGCAGACGGCGTGGCCCCTCCCGTCGCTGCTTTTCCGTGAGCATGCTCCAGATCACGCCCCGGGGTGCGCAGACCACAGACGCGATCCGGCGCCATCGCTCGGGCTCGAACACCGCCCGGGACACGACGTGATCGAATCTGCGCTGCGAGGGAGGTAGGGTCGAAACATCACGCTCGAGCAAAGGGCAATCCAGCCCGAGCGAACGGATCACCGTCCGCAGGAACGACACCCTTTTGCTGGATACCTCACATAGCGATGCGTGAAGCTCGGGACAGACAATGGCTACCACGATCCCCGGCAGCCCGGCCCCGGTGCCCACGTCGAGCAGCGACCGCCGTTTGCCAGCCTCCACCCGGTCGCCGGTGAAGGCACGGAGTTGACCCGTCAGCGCCAAAGAGTCGGCAAGATGAACCCGCACGAGAGTCTGGGAATCGGCGCGACCCACGAGTCGGACCGCGCGGTTCCACCGCTGTAGTAGCTCGCAATAGTGTACGAGGCTTTGCTGTTGAGCATTCGAAAGCTCACAGCCGAAGCGATGGGCCTCCGCTAAAATGGCGTTGCGAAGCTGTGCGTCGGTCCACTCACGCATGACGCCGCCAGTGGAAAGGATTGTGGACACCAGACACAAATACGTTAAAATCCCCCACGCGAGCCGCCATTTTACTCGTCGGTGCCGTTTTGGCCAAGCAGAGTCTTCTCCTGGTTGACGGGGACGAACGAAGTCTCCGCGTGCTGGAAGTCAGCCTAAAAAAAGCTGGCTTTACGGTGACGAGCGCCACCAGCGGGCTGGACGCCCTGGAAAAAGTGGATCTGCTCGAGCCAGATCTCATCATCTCGGATACCCGGATGGAGGAGATCGACGGGTTCGAGTTCTGTCGCCGACTCAAGGAAAACCCCGAGTGGGAGATCATTCCCTTCATTTTTCTCACGAGTCACAAATCCATCGAGGACAAGATCCGGGGCTTGGAGCTTGGCGTGGAGGACTATCTCACCAAGCCCATCTATATCAAGGAGATCGTGACCCGGGTTCGCATTCTATTGCAAAAGGCGCAGCGCGAGCGGATCAAGCGTCGGGACAGTCGGACGAAGTTCGAGGGATCGCTGTCCGACATGGCGGTGGTCGATCTCATCCAGACAATTGAAATCAGCCGAAAATCAGGGGTCATACATTTTACCAGCCCATCCGGAGTCAACGGTCAGGTGTATTTCCGGGATGGCAAGGTGATCGACGCCGAGCTCCAACGCCTCAAGGGCGAGGATGCGGTGTACCGGCTGCTCATCTGGTCGGAGGGCGAGTTCGAGGTCGAATTCAAGAGCATCCACCGGGAGGAGGTCATCGTTCAGTCCAACCAGGCGATCCTCATGGAGGGCCTGAGGCGCCTGGATGAGTGGGGGCGATTGCTCGAGGAGCTGCCGCCGCTGACGGCGGTCTTCGAGGTTGACTACCGGGAGCTTTCCGAGCGGTTGAGCGAGATTCCCGATGAGGTGAACCACGTCCTGCGGCTGTTCGACGGTCGTCGGACCCTGCAGCAGGTAGTGGACGACTGTCCGCTTCCCGATCTGGAGACGCTGAACCTGATCAGCAAGCTCTATTTCGAGGGATTGATTTACGAATCCAGCGGATCGTCTTTGGAGAAGGAGCCTCCCGATCCGCCCTCTTTGGAAGGATGGCTTCGCGATCCGTTGGCCGCGGCCGCGGCGTTCAGTGGTGCCGTGCCCCGGCCTGCGGGGGCCAAATCCAGGGAATCGGAGGTGTCTGCCCACAGCGCGGATGAGCAAGAAGACAGCGTTCGCCGAACCCGCCGGATTACCGAGCGTGGGCTGGGCGACTACGTCAAGGCCCCTGATTCTGCGGAGCCGGACTCGCGCTCAGCGCCCGCGTCCGAGGAAGCCGACTTCGGTCGGGGCGTGCCCCGTCGCAGCCAAGCCGTCGGGAAAAAGACTGCCGAGCCCTGTGATGAGTTCGACCGGGCCTTCGATGAGTCCTTCGAGGCCTCGGTCCCGCCGCGCGAAACACCGGCGGAACCACCCGCCGATCCGCAGCGATTGGATTCATCCCTATACCCAACTGATATTTCAGTTGTTTTTGGTGGTTCTGCGGGTGCTCCGAGCCGGTCCGACGCGCCCCCCCATCCGGCTCCGTCGGAGGCAGCCAGCGACGCTTCGCCGGAGGTTCCAACGGTCGACCCCGCGGTCCCTTCCTCTCAGGACATTCGACCTCTGCCCCGCGAAATGCCCAGGCCCCGCCCGCTGCCACCGGTGAGCCCGCGGGAGCTCAAGCCCATCTTGCGCGATCTCACCAGGCTCGCGGGGCAGTCGGCTGCGCCTGCCTCGCCCGACGAGCCTGCCGCCAAGCAGGCCCCGAGGGACCGCCCTCCGCCGCGAGACGATCCAAACGCGTCCTCTGGGTCAGCGCCGGCCGACGCGCCAGCGCCGGTCGACGCGCCAGGGTCCGCCGAGGCGCCAGCGGTCGCCGAAGCGCCAGCGCCGGCCGACGCGCCAGCGCCCGCCGAGGCGCCAGCGCCCGCCGAGGTGCCAGCGCCGGTCGAAGCGCCAGCGCCGGCCGACGCGCCAGGGTCCGCCGAGGCGCCAGCGGTCGCCGAAGCGCCAGCGCCCGCCGAGGTGCCAGCGGTCGCCGAAGCGCCAGCGCCGGCCGAAGCGCCAGCGCCCGCCGAGGTGCCAGCGCCGGTCGAAGCGCCAGCGCCGGCCGACGCGCCAGGGTCCGCCGAGGCGCCAGCGGTCGCCGAAGCGCCAGCGCCGGCTGAAGCGCCAGCGCCGGCCGAAATGCCGGTGCCCGCCGGAGCGTCGGCGTCGGCCGACGCGCCAGGGTTCGCCGATGCGCCAGGGTCCGCCGAGGCGCCAGCGGTCGCCGAAGCGCCAGCGCCGGCTGAAGCGCCAGCGCCGGCCGAAATGCCGGCGCCCGCCGGAGCGTCGGCGTCGGCCGACGCGCCAGGGTTCGCCGATGCGCCAACGCCGGGCGAGGTGCCGGCGTCCGCCGGAGCATCGGCGTCGGCCGATGCGCCAGGGTCCGCCGAGGCGCCAGCGGTCGCCGAAGCGCCAGCATCCGCCGAGCAGGAGGCCGCTGTCGGGGATGACGAGGACATTCCCTATCTCGACGACGATTCCTGGCAGGAGGCCGCCGAGGATTACGTTCCGCCCGAGCTGCGGGCGACCTCTGGAGAGATCGACGTGCCGGCCGGGCGCTCGGATTCCTGTCGCCGTAGCGCCTCCTCCTCCGTGGAGGCCCGCCCAAGCCGTGCCTCCGACGCGGAGCACGGGTCCAGCGCGGGCGTGATCTCCGGGAGCATTGACAGCGCTTCTGGCTCGCCAAAGCCCGAGCCGGCGACGCGCGAATCCGAGCCGTCGCCCTCCAAGGCCGCGACGGCCGAGGCCGCGGCGGCTGAGACCGCGGCGGCTGAGACCGCGGCGCCAGCGACCGCTCCGAAAGGTCCGCCCGATCAGCGAGCCGCTGAAGGAGCCCGCCGAGGGCAGCGCGCATCTGCGCCGAGCTCGAACGAGGGTTCGGATTCGAATCCGGAGCTCGAGTTGTCTACCCGACCCGGTACCTCGCCCGGCAAATGGTGGCTGACCGTGGTTGCGGCGGTGGTGGTTGCCCTGGTGGTCTTTTTGTTGGTGCGCGACGCCGGCGATCAGGGGCGGGCGACGCCTCCGGCCACCGCGGCTGGCGGCTACGATGGTGGCCCGGCACCGCGGCCGCGCCCCGTCGAGGGCTCTTTGGACGCTGCGACGCCACCAGAGACCCCCTCACGCCCGCCCGTAGCCCGGGATGCGGGGCCCCCGCCTCGCCCGGCCATGGACCCGGCGCAGCTCGCCGAGCGCCTGAAGCAGGGCCGCACGCTGCTCGAGCAGCGCAAGGCCGACGAAGCGGTAACGCTGCTGCGCGCCGTTGTCGAGGAGGCTGGCGCGGGGCCCGAGACGAAGCAAGTACGCGAAGAGGCCCGCACGCTGCTTGGACGCCACTACCACCGGTCTGCACGGCGGGCGCTGGACCGAGCGCGCTACAAGCAGGCCGCCGAGCAGGGACGGGAGGCGGTGCGCTACGCCCCCGACAACGCCAAGGCCTGGATGGCCCTGGGCTTCAGCCTCATTCAGCTCAAGCAGACCGCCGAGGCGCGACGGGCGCTCGAGCGCTACCTGAAGCTGTGCCCCGACTGCCGGTGGTCCGGCTACGTGAAAAAGACCCTTGACGGGTTGCAGTAATCGCTTGAACGTCACGAAGGGGGCAATCACCGGCGCGGAGGCCGCAGGGGACCGGGAGCGAGCATGACGAAGTTGTACCTCGGCCTCGAGAGCTCCTGCGACGAAACCGCCGCCGCGGTGGTGACCGATCAGGGCGTGGTGCTCGGCGCCGAGATCTCGTCCCAGGTGGCGATCCACCACGAGTTCGGGGGGGTGGTGCCGGAGCTCGCCTCCCGCCATCATCTGCTGAATATCGTGCCGGTGGTAGAGCAGACCTTGCGCCAGGCCGAGTGCTCGCTCGACGCGCTCGACGGCATCGCCGTGACCGCAGGGCCCGGCCTCGTGGGCGCGCTGCTGGTGGGCCTGCAGTTCGCCAAGTCCCTGGCGTGGGTGAGCGGGCGGCCGCTGGTGGGCGTAGACCATCTGCAGGCGCACCTGGAGGCCCCCTACCTGCGCGAGGCCGCGCAGCCCGGCGGGGCCCCTGGCCCGCCCTTTCCTCACGTGTTTCTGCTGGTATCGGGAGGACACACCATTCTGGGGCTGCGCTCGGGGCCGGCGGCCTACGAGGTGCTGGGCGCCACCCGCGACGACGCCGCCGGGGAGGCCTTCGACAAGGTGGCCAAGATGCTCGGGTTGGGCTACCCCGGCGGGCCGGTGATCGATGACCTGGCGCGGCGAGGCGATCCGCAGGCGTACCGGTTTCCCCGGGCCATGCTCAACAGGGCGGGGCGCGACTTTTCCTTTTCGGGGCTCAAGACGGCGGTGCGCCGCGTGCTGTCCGAGGTCGGGCCGCCGGCCACGGAGCAGAATCGGGCCGATCTGTGTGCGGGATTTCAACAGGCCGTGGTGGACGTGCTGCGAGTGCGGGTGGAGCAGGCGGTGGCCGACACCGGCGTCCCCGAGGTGGTGGTGGCCGGCGGGGTGGCCGCCAACCGGCAGCTTCGCGCAGCGCTGGGGGAAACCGCCCGCCGGGCAGGGTACCGCCTCCATCTGGCCGCGCCGCGCTATTGCACGGACAACGCCGCCATGGTGGCCTTCGCCGGCCAGCGGCGTCTGGCCCGTACAGAGCGCGATGGCTTCGAGCTCAACGCCGTGGCCTCGTGGGGCGGGTGGCTGTCGTGAGACCCCCGACGGGGCCTCAGCGGCCCCGGGCCAAGCGAGCCCTCGGACAGAATTTCCTGGTCAATCGGGGGGTGCGGGACAAGATCCTCGCCGCCCTGGAGTCCGCAGACACCGACTGGATCGTGGAGCTCGGACCGGGCCCCGGCGTGCTCACGGCCCCGTTGAGCGAACGCTGCGCGCACCTGGTGGCGGTGGAGCTCGATGAACAGCTCGCCGCCCGTCTGCCCCAGGTGGTCCCCCAGCCCGCGCGGCTCGAGGTGCGTTGCGAGGATGGCGCCCACCTGGACTATCACGAGATTGCCCAGCGGGCCCGACAGCGCCTGCGGGTGGTGGGCAACCTCCCGTTCAACGCCTCCACGGCCATGTTGGGCCGAGCTCTCGCGTTCCGGGAGGATCTCGAGCGCCTGGTGCTCATGTTTCAGCGGGAGGTCGGCGCCCGCCTGGTGGCTCGCGAGGGATCGCGCCGCTACGGGCGGCTCACGGTGGTCACCGCTGCGCGCGCCCGGGTGCGTCGCCTTTTCGAAGTGGCGCCGGGCTCCTTCGCGCCGGCGCCCAAGGTGGCGGCCACGGTGCTTGGCCTCGATCCCCGGCGCGACGCCCTGGCCGACTGCTGCCTGGATCAGCTCGACGGCCTGGCAAGCCGGGTCTTTGCCCACCGGCGCAAGACCCTGCGCAACGGGCTGCGCGGGGCGCCCTGGCCGTGGTCACTCAGCGAAGCGCTGCTCGACGCCGAGGGACTCGAGGCCCGGCAGCGGGCCGAGCAGGTCTCCGTGGCGTCCTTCGAGCGGCTGGCCCGGGCCCTGTGTGAAGCCCGGGGGCTCCACGCCACGCCCGCCGCTAAGGGCTCGCGCAAAAATGAGCTCGACGCACCGAGGGCGCCGAGGCGACATGCGGTCAAGAAGCATCGACTCCTAAGCGTCCGGGGTCGGGGCTTGCCTCGGCGCGCCCGACCCCGGGGACGTCTCCGGAGGGGGTCCCGTGGCTAGCCGGATCCGCGGTCGTTCGAATGGGGTGGAGCCCGGCGCCGAGGCGCCGGCGAAAAGGGGATTTCACCAAGCGACCGGAGCTGGGGCCGATGCACTCGAAAGAGGCAAGGCGAGCCAGCAGCGCGCGCCCGATCCGCGTCCGTATCGCGGCTGGCGGCGGGCCCTGTCGCATCACGGCCCCGAGGAGGCGCACCACTGCGTCCATCTGAGGCTCGGAAGCCGGACCCTGGCGCTGTGCGCGCGCTGTCTGGCCGTGTACCCCACCGTGCTGCTCGTGGTTGCTCTAGAGGCTCGGGTCGGCCGGTGGGGCCACCCGTGGCGCTGGTTCGTCGCCACGGCGCTGGTCGCCCCGGCGGTCATCGACTGGAGCCGGGCGCGGCTGTTCGCCGCGCGCGGCAGCACCGCCGGGCGCCTGATCACCGGAGCGCTGGCTGGCCTGGGACTGGGGCTCGGATTTTCCGACTACCTGCAGGGCGCCGAGGCCCGGTGGTTCTGGATCTTGCTGGGTGTGCTGGGCATCCTGGTGCTGTGGGTCTGGACGAAGCGGTCGCCCCCGGCGGCGCCCGCCGGGTGAATCGGTGCCGGCCCGGCGGGTTCCGTAGATCATCGGCGCTGGCCGTGCGTTGCAGTGTCTGTGCGCGGTCGCTCGGCGTCCGGGGGCCTGCCCCGGGGCCGAGGCGGGGCCGGCACGGTCGTGGCCAGGCTGGCTGTGCTATGCTAGGAAATGACGGAGACGGTGACGACAGTGAAGACCGATCCCCATAACCGGATCGTCGACTATCTGTACGACGAGCTCAGCGAAGCCGAACGAGAGGCGTTCACGGCGAAGCTGTCCGAAGAGCCAGCGGTGGCCGAGCAGGCGCAGTCCTACGCGGCGCTGCTGTCGTTGGTGAGAGACAACGCCGAGGAGCTCTCGCCCTGCTCGGCGTCCACCGAGCAGCTCGTGGCCGCGGCCCAGCGCGCGTCCAGACCCTGGTGGGTGCGGCTATTCGGGGAGGGCCTCCCTGCCCTGCTGCTGCGTCCGGCGGTGGGCGTGGTGGCCATGGCCGTGGTGGTGCTGGGGATCGGCGTGTTCGTCTTTCTGTCTGGGCGCGGCCCGGCGCCGGGCGAGGCCTCGCGGGCCGGCGGTGCGCAATCCCCCGGGACGGCCCACACGCCGGAGCGTACGGACACGGTCGCCTCCGGCGAAACGGCCCAGCCGCCCGCGCGCGTCGAGGACGTGGAAAAAACCGCCTGGTTCGCGGCGCCTCGGGCCGCGGAGGCCGACGAGGGCGAGGCCTTGGCGGCCAACGATCCCGGGCGCCGCGCGGAGCCCTCCCTGGAGGGGAAGCGAGCGGGTCGCGGGCTCGACGCCCTCGGCGACGCCAGAGGCGAGGAGGGGTTCCGTCAAAAGCAGGATAAGCTCGCGCGTAAGGGCCGCCGCGCGCCGCGCCGCGATCGATCCGTGAACGCCGTGGACAGCACGTCGGTGGGGATCGAAGGCGGAGGGAAGGCCCGCGCAAACCGCCGGCGCCGGCGTACGCGTCTCTCGAGGCTCCCTTCCAAGGACAAGCGCCCGCTGCGCAACCTGGCGGAGCGCCAGGCCGACCAGGCCACGGCGCCGCGCGCCACCACGGCCGCGGAAAAATCCACACGCGCGCCTGCCGCGGCGCCGAAGCCGCGGGCCCGCCGCGCCCCAACCCGCCCCGCGCTCATGGGGGGCGTCTCGTCGCAGGGCGGCGGGTTGAGCTCCGGGAGCGCGATGCGACCGCGCCAAAAGCGCAAGGGCGCTGAGCGGCCGAAGGCCAGCGCGCCCGCGCTGTACAACGCCGCCCAGACCCACCTGGCCAAGGGGCAGGTCGCCCAGGCCTGTCAGCTCTTTTCCTCCCTGGTGCGCCACCACCAGCACTACCCCCGCCGGGCCGACGCCCTGCTGGGCTGGGCGCGCTGCGAAATGGCCCGCGGGGCCTATCGCCGAGCCGAGGCCATCGTGCGCAAGCTCATGCGGGAGCACAAGAGCTGGCAAAAGAGCGGCAAGGCCTGGCTCGCCGAGATCGCGCGCCGTCGTCGTCGGGCGGCTCAGCGGGCGAGCCAACGCGCCCGGGCCCGGCGTCAGCGCAAGGCGGCGAGCCGCAAGACCGCGCCGCGCCGGGCCGCGTCGCGCCCCGCGAACGCCAACTGATACCGAGGGCTCGCGATTTCCTGATATTCAGCCCCTGCGCTCCCTGATAAAATTGCGTGTCGGCGATCGCGGTCTCGCGAGCTCGACCGGCGACCGGCGACCGGCGACCGGCGATCGGTGACCAGCGACCAGCGACCGGCGACTAGCGACCGGCGACCGGCGACCGGCGACCGGCGACCGGCGACCGGCGACCGGCGACCAGCGACCGGCGACCAGCGACCGGCGACCAGCGACCAGCGACCAGCGACCAGCGACCAGCGACCGGCGACCAGCGACCAGCGACCGGCGACCGGCGACCGGCGACCAGATGAGCCCATGGACTACGAACTCTATCTGCGAGCCCGGTCACCCTCCCCAGCGGGGGCGCAGGCGCTGCGGCGGGCCGTGGAGGCGGAGGCCTTCGGGCCGCCGGCGCCCGAGGCGCCCGAAACGCCCGAGGCGCCCGAGGCGCCCGAGGCGCCCGAGGCGCCCGAAACGCCCGAGGCGCCCGAGGCGCCCGAGGCGCCCGAGGCGCCCGAGGCGCCCGAGGCGCTCGGGGCGCGCCTGGAGCTCACCGACGGGATCCTCGAGGCGTGGCTGCACCCCACCCGGCCCCGCTTTTGGGAGCGGGTGCCCGAGGGCGAAACCTATGGGGTGGATCTGCGCGTGCCGGGGGGGGCCAACCCCGCGCTGGCCCGGGCGGCGGTGGCCCGGGCCTTCGAGTGGGCCGACCAGCACGGGCTGACCGTCTACGATCCCCAGCTCGGCCGGCAGGTGCGACCGCGGGACGCGGACGCGATCACCGCCCGCGTCGCGCGGTTGGCCGAGTATCTCACCGAGACGGTGGGGATGGACCAGGGGCAGGCCGAAGCCCGGATCGAGGTAGAGCCCCGCCGGCCGCCGCTGCCCTTGCGGACCCGCTTTTACCTGGCGCTGGCGGCGGCGCTGGTGTTGCTCGCGGTGCTGTCGCGATACTGTTGATCCGCCGGGGCCGCGGGCGGGCCGGGACGGCGGGTTACTCGAACGGGGCGGACGCGCCCGGTTTCGGGGGAGGCGCCGCGGTGGGCGGAGCCCAGGGCCCCCGGTGCCGCAGCCGATACAGGCCCAGCGCTCCAAAGCCCACCAGCACACCGAACCACAGGGTGCACAAGCGGATGAGCACGGTGGCGGCGGCGGCGCCCGCGCGGCTGAGGTGACTGGCCGAGCGAACCAGCAGCAGCGTCATGGAGCCTTCGGTGACGCCCAACCCGCCGGGCAGAAAGCTCAGGGCGCCGAGCACGGTGGTGGCGGAGTAGATGAACACCGCGAGCCCCAGGGGAACGCCCGGGCCGGGCAGGCCGCGGAGCACCAGGTAAAAGCCGACGCACTCGCCGAGCCAGGCGGCCGCCGACAAGGTGGTGGTGAGCAGCAGCGGGCCGGGCCGCAGCAGGGTGCTCATGGGCGCGGCGAAGGCCTGAAGCGGTGTCGACAGGCGCCGCAGCCCGGGTACGTGGGCGCTTTGCCGGGCGATCCCTTGCAGCGCCCGACGGGAGGCCAGCACGCCGGTGAGGCCCGCCACGGCGATCCCGCACAGAACGAGCAGCACCCCAAAGCGGGGATCGTTCACGTAGAGGAAGGCCCCGGCCACGCTCAGCAACATCAGCGCCACCAGATCGGTGAGCCGCTCGGCGATGACCACGGGGGTCGTTTGGGAAAGCGGCACCCCGGCGGACTGCTTGAGCAGCCAGCTCTTGATGAGCTCGCCGATCTTGCCGGGGGTGATGCCCATGGAGAAACCGGACAGAAAGACCACGAGGCTGTGCCCGGGGGGCACCCGTACCCCCGCCCGACGCAGGAGAAGATGCCACTTGGCGAAGCGCAGCCCGTAGTTAATCAGCGAAAGCAGCAGCACGGGCAACAGCGTCAAATGGTCGAAGGCGCGCAAGCTGGCGCCCAGCGCCTGCAGATCCGCGTAGATGGAGACGCCCACGTAGACCGCCATGGCGAGCAGCAGGCCGAGCAGCAGTCTGTAAACGAGGCGGCGCAAGGGGCTGTCTTTGTCACCTTCTTGGACGAACCAGGAGCGAGCTCCGGCAGTCTATCGCACCGCGCCCCGTCGTAAAGCACTCGCAAAAGCAACCGGGAGGCCTCGGCATCAAGCGGGGGGCGCCTCCAGCCCCTCCCCCCGCAGAAGCGCGACCCCCGTTGTCCCGCCACGGGTCCCCAAAAAATCTGCGGGAGTGACGCAAGCGCGGGAGAGGACTAAAATAGCGGGGCACGCATCGATGGGAACCCGAACCCGCGGGTCGGCGCACACCGGTGGCGCGGGCCCGTTGCCGCGCCGCGCCGTGGCCCGCCCGTGGACCCGAGGGATCTTGGCCAGCGATCGGATCGGAAGCCTGCTGCAGAAGGCTCAGCAGCGAAACGTGTTTGCCGGAGCGGCGCTGCTGGTGGCCGCCGGTGGCGAGGTGATCTACCATCGCCTGGTGGGGCACGCGCGCACCGATCCGGCCCCGCGCCTGCTCGCGCGCGACACGCGCTTCGACCTGGCCTCGGTGACCAAGGCGCTCGCCACTACCACCGCCGTCATGCTCGCCGTGGATGACGGCCGCGCCTCGCTGGATGAGGCGCTGGGGGCGCGGCTGCCCCTGCCCGCGCCCCTGGGGCGGGCCACCCCCTGGCACCTGCTGACCCACAGCAGCGGTCTGCCGGCCTGGCGGCCCCTGCACGAGGCGTGGGCGGTGGCGCGAGCGGCCGGGGCCGTGGACGACCATCCGGCGGCGGCCCGCCGGTGGCTGCGCGGGCAGGTGGCGCAGCTTGCCCTCGAGCATCGGCCAGGGCACAGCGCCATCTACAGCGACTTGGGATTCATGGTGCTCGAGTGGTGGCTCGAGGAGGTCTTTGGTCGGCGGGTGGATCACGTGTTGGGCGAGCGGTTCTTCGCGCCCCTGGGCTGCCGCCAAACCGGCTACGTGGACCTGGACGACCCTCCCCCCGCTCCCCTCGGGGGGTTCGCCGCCACCGAGCGCTGTCCTTGGCGGGGGCAGGTGATGGACGGGCAGGTTCACGATCACAACAGCTGGGCCATGGGGGGCATCAGCGGTCAGGCGGGGCTGTTTTCCACCGCCGCCGACGTGCACCGGATGCTGGGGGCCCTGTGGCGCGGCTGGCGGGGCCGGCCGGGGCCGGTCTCTTCCGCCACCGTACAGCGCTTCTGGCGCCCGAGCGGGGTGCCGGGATCGAGCTTCCGGCTGGGTTGGGATGGTCCCAGCGCCACCGGCTACCGCTCCTGCGGGCAATACCTGGGGCCGGCGACGGTTGGACATCTTGGCTTTACCGGCTGCTCGGTGTGGCTGGATCCGGACCGCGGCTACTGGGTGGTGTTGCTCAGCAACCGGGTCCACCCCCGCGCTGACAATCCGCGGCTGCGAGCGCTGCGCCCGGTGCTGCACGACCGGGTTTTCGAGGAGCTTCGCCCGTGAGTTCCCCTGTGTCGATGCGGTCGAAGGCGCGGCGCTGGCGCCCGGTGGGCGGCAGGCCGTACGACCGGGTTTTCGAGGAGCTTCGCTCGTGAGTTCCCCTGTGTCGGTGCGGTCGAAGGCGCGGCGCTGGCGCCCGGTGGGCGGCAGGCCGTGGGGGGGCGCGCTGGGGGTGGCGCTGCTGCTGGGGATGGGTTGCTCCTCCGCCAAGGGGCCAGCGCCCCGCCCCGCCTCTCCCTCGCGCCTGCACGCCGACCGGGACGCCCCCGCGCGCCCGCGGCGGCAATCCCTTCGGGTGCGGGCCGCGGCGCCTCAGGCGTACTATTATTACCTGCGGGCCGAGCTGGCCGTCGGCCGCGGGTCGTTCGGGGTGGCGCGACGGTGGTTGCGCGAGGCCTTGCGCGAGGATCCCGGCTCCCCCGACCTGAGGCTGCGGATCGCGCAGCTTCGGCTGCGTGAGGGCCAGCGTGAGGCCGCCCTCGCGCAGGTGCGCGCCGCCCAGCGCGTGGCGCCCGCGCACGCCCGCACCCGGGTGATGCACGCCCGGCTGCTGCGGCGCGCCGCGCCCGCGCGCGCCCGCGCGCTGCTCGCGCAGGCGGCGCGCTTGCGCCCCGAGCTGGCTGCCGTACACCTGGAGCGCGCCCGGCTGGCCCGCTGGATGCGCCGCCCTCGCCGCGAGCGCGCCGCCCTCCGCGCGGTGCTCCGTCGCCACCCCGAGCACGCCGAAGCGCTGCGCGCGCTGGCGCAGCTCGCTCGGCGGCAGGGCCGGGACCAGGACGCCAAGCGTTGGCTGGAGGCACTCGAGCGGGTGGCGCCCTTCGCCGTGTACCCCCGGCTCGCGCGGGCCCGGCTCTGGCTCGCGCACGGGCGCCCGCGCCGGGCGGCGCGGGTGCTGCAGCGCGCCCTGGAAGCCACCGCGGATGATGTGGAGGTGGCTCGCGAGCTGTTTCGCCTGTGGCTCAGCCTGCGCCGGCGCGATCGGGCCGAGGACCTGGTCCGCCTGCTCGAGGCCCACGAGGCGGCGGCCCCGTTGACCTTCGCCGCCGGTTTGCGCGCTCGGCTCGGACAGTGGGGGCGGGCCGAGGCGCTCCTGGGCCGGGCGCGACGTCAGGATCCTGGCTACGGGCCGGCCCTGGTGCGGTGGGCGCGGTGGCAGGTCCGACGCCGGGGGCCGGCCGCGGCCGCCGCGCTGCTGCGGGCCGTGCCCGCGGACCGCGACAGCTACGCGGAGGCGCAAGTCGAGCTGGCCGCCCTGCGCGAGGCGCAGGGCGGAATCGCTGCGGCGCGGCAGGGGTTGCGACAGGCCCTGCAAAAACGACCCGAGGCGGCGGCGCTGTGGGAGGCCCTCGCTCACCTGCTGGCGAGGCACCAACGGCTCCACGCGGCGCAGCGGGCGCTCGAGCGCGCCCGCCGCCAGGAGGGTCTGTCGCCCATGGATCCGACGCACCGCTATCGACGCACGCTGCTTTTGCTCGACGGCGGGGCGCTCACCGAGGCCCTGGCCACCGCGCGCCGCCTGGTGCGCGAGGACCCGGCCGACCCCCAGCGGCTCAACCTGCTGGGCTACAGCCTCGCCGAGCGGGGGCTGCGGCTGCCAGAGGCCACCCGGCTCCTTGAGCGGGCCCACCGGCTCGATCCGCTCAATCCGTTCATTCTGGACAGCCTGGCCTGGGCCCGGTATCAAGGGCAGGGGGTGGGCGCGGCCATCAAGCTGCTGGAGCGGGCCGTTCGAATCGATCCGTGGATGCAGGAGGCCTGGCACCACCTGGGCGATGTCCGGAGGGCGGCTGGACAACGCGCCGCCGCCCGGGCGGCCTACCGCGCCGCGCTGCGGTGTCACCCCCCGGTGTGGGTGGAGGCGACGCTGCGGGGCAAGCTCCGCCGACTGGCGGGCCCGGCCGTGCGCCGCCGCGGCGAACCCCGGCGTCGGCTCGGTCGCCTGCGTTGAAAAAAGACGTACCGAGGAAGCGAACCGGGAGCCTGACATGCGCCGAGCAGCCATTGCAACCAAACGCCACCATGGGCCGGGATGGATCGACGTCCCGATAGCCGAGTTTGTTTCGATTCGGACCTCGACGGTGCGGTGGCTGCTCCTTGGGCTGGCCACCCTGGTGGCCGGCTGCTGCACCCACCGCCGCCACTACCCGCCGCCCACCCCCGCGCGCCTCACGCAGCAGCTCCGAGGGGTCGGACAGCCCCCGCCGACGCTGCGGGCAAAGGCCAAGGTGGATCAGTGGACCCGCAAGGGACGAATCAAGCTCCGAGTCTTCATGCTGGCCACCGCCCGCGGGCAGCTTCGTTTCGAGGCCGTGTCCCCCTTCGACACGCCGCTGGTCACCCTCACCTCGGATGGCACCCGCTTCGCGTCCATCGATCACAAGCACGACGTGTTCTATCGGGGGCCGGCCAAGGCCTGTAACATCGCCCGCGTTTTCGGGTTGGCCCTGCCCCCGCGCGAGGTGAGCCGGACCCTGACCGGGGGCACCCCGGTGATCCCGCACGAGCGGGCGACATTGCGGTGGGATCGCTGCGAGGGGGCGGAGGTGTTGACCCTCGTGGGCTCGGAGGGGCGAACCCAGCGGATCTGGCTGCGCAAGCGGGGGGGGAAGTGGCAGGTGCTGCGATCCGAGGTGCGCGATGGGGACAAAAAGGTCGTGTTCGAGCTGCGGTTCGACAACTTCCGCCGGATTCAGGGCCGCTGGATCCCCTGGGAGATCAAGGTCGAGCAGCCGCAGCGCAAGGCGGACCTCATCATCCGCTACCAGAAGCTCGAGCTCGGGGTGAAGATCCCCGACGCGGCCTACCAGCTCCGGGTGCCGGCGGGGCTGCCCGTGCGGGTGCTCGACTGTCCCTAAATCAGAAACGAGTAAAAGAAAGCAAGACGGTGGATCCTTCTATTATTCGGGACGCTCATCCGCCGAGAAATCGGGCCCGGCCGCGCCGATCCCACCAGGCATTCCACCGCCGCAGCGCCTCTTCCCGATCCCGCCGGTCCTGATCGAAGCGGTAGCCCAGGGTCTCCCCGGTGATCTGGTGAAGCTCCTGCGCGGCGAGGAATCGACACTCGGACTCCTTGTGGGCCAAGGCGTCGATGAGCCACTGGACGCGATGACGCTCGCGGTTCTTTTCCCACCAGGATCGCCACTTGCGACGGGAATCCCCGAAGGCTTGCTTGGTGATGAGCAGTAGCGCCCGCTGGGCCGCCTCGGCCGTCTCGGGGTCTCGATCCGCGGTGAGCTCGATGAGCCGAGGGACGGCGGCCACGTCCCGCAGACCACCGAGGGCCTCGGCCGCGCAACGCCGGCGGAAGGGCACCGGCCCCACCAGCTCGGCGCGCAGGTGCTCGTGCACCGAGCTCACGGCCTCGGTGTCCCGATACTGCTTGAACACCTCCACCGCGATGCGTCGCACCGGCGGGGCGCTGTCGAAGATCCGATCCAGCAGCCGGGGCAACACCGTGGGTGCGCGCAGCTCGGCGAAGAGGTACGTCGCGTAGTAGCGCACCTCGGGGTTGTCCGAGCCGAGCAGCTCCAGCAGGTACGGCACGGCCCGCTCGCCCATCCGCACCATGAAGTGTAACAAGGGGCCGTGCTCGCTCGGGGGTGGGAGCTTTCCGTGCTGGCCCAGGTGCTCCTGGGACAGCCGGCCGGGGAAGCGGAAGGCCAGCAGCTTGAGCGCGGGCTCCCCGAGGCGCTGCAACACCGCAGCGGACAGGTCGCCCTGCTCGCCCCCGCGCTCGAGGTCATCGATGAGGGACCAGATGTCTTCGGTGCGGGGCGCCGGCGCTGAGGAGACCACCGTGTCGGGTTCTTCCGGGGTCACGCGCACGGGCGACTCGTCGGTCACCGGCACCTCGGGCGCGCCGGCGTGGCTCGTTTCCAGCTCGCCTGCGGTGGCGTCCCCGACGGCCGCGCCGTTGACCGCGGTGGCGCCCCGGGCCTCCTCGCCGAGTGTCGCCTCGTTGAGGCTGTAGTAGCCCACCGAGGTGATGGCGCGGCCGTCGGGGGCCGCGCCTCGTTCCGATGGCTGCTCGTCGGACGTCTCCGGCGAGGTCGCAGCACCGGGCCCCATCGGAGAGGCTGCGGCCTGTTTTTCCGGCGCGGTGGCCACGGGCGGCGCTGCCGACGGCGCGGTGGAATGCGGGGCCGGGGCTCGCGCCTCGGGGGGTTGGCGGGGCAGGTCGGGGAAGGCAGGCTGCACGGCTGCGCTCGAGAGCGGCGGCGACGGCTCGCCAGCGTCCACCGGTTCGGTCAGGGTCCCGTCTTGTTGGGGGGCGCGCGCGCTGGCTGGACCGGAGACGGTCGGGGCGGTCTGCCAGCCCGTTCCCGAGGCGGGCTGGCGCCGGGGAAGCACGTCGGTGGGATCCATCTTGGCGAGCCGATCCTCGGTCTGCGTCGCCCCCGAGTACTCGGAGCGCTTGGCGCGCAGGATCAACCGCTGGAAGGCCTGCGAGATCTGGTAACTGATGAACACCAGCGACTCGGGCAGCGAGGGATCCACCGACCGTAAGCCATCGTCGGCGTACAAGAAGCACACGACCCGATTGCGAATCAGCACCGGCATGATGAACGCCGAGGCCGGAACGGGCCGTTCCATCTCGGCCAGCACGCCGAAATTGATCCCCTCGTCGTAGATGGGCCCGAAATAGTAGCCTTTGCTGTCGACGGTCGCCCGGAAGATGGACGGGAGGGTCAAGGGGATCGAGACCTGGGCGATGCGCTCGGCGTCGGCGCGTCCCTGCTGGTTCGCCAACCGGCCCACGGCCTGATCGCCGAACAGGGTGAACACGGAGCAGAACTCGAAGTACCCGGAGACGCATCGGAGCAGCAACGCAAAGATCTCGTCACGTGAGGATGACTCTGCCAGCCGCTCCACCGCCTCTTCGAAAGGCAGCGGCGTGGGATCGAAGGGTTGGTCAGTGGCCTGGGTCGCCGGGGCGGGCGCGTGGGAAGGGCTCGGCGCCGCGAAGGACTCCGGCGGGCTCGCCCGAGGGACGAAAGCCATCTCGGTCGGGCCCTGGACCTGCGGTGGCTCGGGCTGCGGCGGCTGGGGCTCGGGCTGGGGCTCGGGCTGGGGCTCGGGCTGCGGCGGCTGGGGCTCGATCGGCGGCTCGGGCTGCGGCGGCTGGGGCTCGGGCTGGGGCTCGGGTTGTCCGGCCGTGTCCTGCTCGGCGCTCGGGGAAGGGGTCTGCTGGACGTGGAATCCAGACGCTGTTCGCTTGGGGCTCGGCGTCTCTTGCGCAGCGGGCGCGCCGATCTCGATCTCACCGGTGACCGTGGCCGAGGGTTTGGAAGGGCCCGAGGTGGCGGCGGTCACTGGCTTGGAGGGATCGATCTCGCCGGTGACGGTCTGGGCGGGGGGCGTCGCGCCTGCCTCGGGCGCATGCGCAGGGATCCCCACCAAGGTGTCGGGCTTGGCACCGGCGAAGGGATCATCCCAGCTATCGGCGGTCGGGGGGATGTTCGCCGCTGGCGCGCGAGGGGCCGCGGTTTGCGCCTCCGCGCTCTGCTCGGGGAGAGGAATGGTTGACGCGGGGCCCTCGGTCCCCTCGGCGGTTTGCTCGAAGGCAGGCGAGGACGCCGCAGCGCCGTGGGGGGCGTCGGCAGAGACAGCGGTGGACGCAGCGTGAGTGTCGGGGGCCGTGACCTCGGCGGCCTCGGCGGCCTCCCGACCTTCGGCTGGCTCGGCTTGCGGCTCCGGTGGCTGGGGCACGGGTGGCGGACCGAGGCGCTTGACGAGACCGGCGTAGCGCAGAGGCATTTTCACGCCGTAGACGAGCTCGAGGGCCTGATAGAGCCGGAACTCGGGGACCACCTCCGGCACGATGGTCACGCCGAGCATGAAGCCGAGCTCGTCGAGACGGCCGCGATCCGGGGGGTCGGTGACCAGCACCCGCAAGGTGTCCTGCTGCTTGTCCAGCGGGACGATGAGGTACTTTTCGGCCAGCTTCTGGGGAAACAGCTCGGTCTGCTGCTGGGCGCGCTCGTAGTCCACCGACGTGAGGTCGGCCGACCCGAGGCCCGACGCGGCGGTCAGATAGCGCTGCAGCACGGCCTCGTCGAGGACGTTCATCTCAAGCAAGATGGAGTCGAGGCTTCCCCCGAAGATGACCTGCCGCTGGAAGGCCTCCTCCATGCGCTTGACCGAGACGACGCCGTCTTGGACCAAGAGCGAACTCAGCTTGCTGGACATGATGCACCGCCCTGAGGAGAAGTACCAAAGAAGACCAAATATGTCAAACGATTACCGGCCTTTCCTGCGAACCACGTAGGTCCCGGCGATCTTGTCGTGAAAACCCTGGCGGTGAGCATCGAACAGGATCCACAAAAAGCCCAGGCCCAGATAGGCCGCCGACAGCCCCGCGCCCAGCACCCGCGTCGCCGCCGCCGCAGAGCCCGGCGTCCGCTGCTGTCGATTCACGAGGGCGAGGCCCGCGGCGCGCAAGCCCGGGGTGCTCCCCCATAGCAGGTGCGCGACGCCGAAGTACGAGCCCAACACGAGGGCAACCACCAAGAGACCGCCCGGGACGAGGGGATCCTCTCGCAGATACAGTTGCACGAGCCAGTCGAAAAGCGGCAGCCGTTCGGTGGGGACCTGGATTTGGAACAGACGAAACCACGCCCACGCCAGGCCCGCCAGCAGGGGGCCGATCAGGGCGAGGTCCACGCCGGCCGCCAGCACCCGGCGCCAGCTGGGGGCGGGCCGGGGGGCAGGGCGAGACCAGGGTGAGGGGTCGGGAACGTAAGGCCGTGGCATCTTCTCTTTTTTGAAACCCGACGGGCGGTCGGGGTCAAGAAAAAGATCGTGACCCCAGCAGGATGCAGCGGTTACATTCCGCGCATGTCGGACGCCCCGGAGCCGACGACCCCGCGCCAGAGCCGGCTATGGCTGCACCTGCTGGCAGCGGCGGTCCTGTCGGCGGTGTTTTTCAGCTACTACCAGTTCGCCTCGCCGTACCTGTGCGGCACCGATCCGTACTACCACATCAAGTTTGCCCAGCTCACCCGCCTCCAAGGCCCGATTCTGGACTTTCCCTGGGCCCAGTGGTCCTCATGGCGGGACGCCTTTTTCGACAAGGAGGTGCTGTACCACCTCTATCTATCCCTTTTTACCCATGGGGACCTGCTGGTGGGGGCGAAGGTGGCCAACGTCGTGCTGGGCACCGGGATCTTCACGCTCTTCATGGGGATTTTGCAGCTCAACCGCATGCGGTGGGCCTGGTTCTGGTGGTTTCTGCTGCTGTCGTCGGGCGGCTACTTTCTGTTTCGCATGAACGTCACCCGGCCGCAGGTCTTCTCGGTGCTGATCCTGCTGGCCGGCTTGCACTGCCTGATCAACGAGCGCCACCAGCTCGTCGGAGTGGTCTCCCTCGTCTACTCCCTGTCGTACACCGGCCACTATCAGTACGTGGGCCTCGCCCTCGGCTACGTCGGCGTGGTGCATCTGCTGGAGCGCCGCCTGCCCTGGCGACTGTTCGTCTGGGCCCTCGGCGGGATGCTGCTCGGCTGGCTCGTGCACCCGAACTTTCCCGACAACATCTCGGGTTTCTGGCTGCAAAACATCCAGGTGATCGCCAACCAGTGGGCGCCCAAGGTGAATCTGAACATGGGTGGGGAGATGAACCCCATGACTACCCGGAGCCTGCTGGGCGTCAACGGGGCGACGCTCATCCCGCTTTGGGTGGCCTTCGCGGTGGCCTTGATCAAGCGGCCCCCGGTGAGCACCCGCACGGCTTTTTTGTTCGCCGCCTCGACGCTTTATCTGATCCTGACCCTGTTCACCAAGCGCTTCGCGGAGTACTGGATTCCGGTGACGGCGCTTTTTCACGCGTCCTTTTACTCGCCGCTGTTTCGCGGCTGGGAACCCGTACGCCAGCTCGTGCGGTTCTTTGCCGAGCGGCGCCTGCTGGGGAGCCTGCTGGCGGTGCTGCTGTTTCCCCCCTGCGCGCTCTGGGCCCTGTACGCCGCGCTTCACCGCCGCCGCCGCCACGCCCAGCTCGCGGCCCTGGCGCGCACCGGCGGCGTGCTGGCCGTGGTGGGGCTGGTGGTGGGCCTCGGGGGGATGTTCATCGCCAGCCACTTCGATTCCTTCAAGCAGGTCAATCGCTGCCACGAGCCCAACTACGCCCCCTCGGCACGCTTCGTGCGCGATCACGTGCCGGAGGGCAGCCACGTGATGACCTGTGACTGGGACGACGCGCCGTATCTGTTTTTCTACAGCCATCGTCACCGCTATACGGTGTTTCTGGATCCGAACTTCATGTACGCCTGGCGTCCCTCGGTCTGGCACGCCTGGGACCGGCTCACCCACGCCAAGGACCCCGATCCCGTGCAGACCTTGCGCTCGTTCTTTCACGCCGATTACGTCTACTGCACCGGCGATTTCGGGGCCTTTCGGGGGCAGCTCACCCGTGCCTCCGGCGCCACGCAGATCTATCCCCCGCCCTCGGCGCGGCGAAAACACCGTCGCTGCGTGCGGCAGCGGGACTGCCTGTATTGCCAGCAGAGCCAGGAATGCCCGCCGGGCATGATCTGTCGCCACCCCGGCCCGCCCAATCGGGAAAAGCGCGAGCAACCCAAGCGCTGTGAGCAGGATCCCCATGTGTACATCTTTCGGGTGGGACGCCCATGAGCCCTGCTCGTGAGACCCTGCGCGACCCGCTGGATCCTCCCCTGGGCACCGGCTCGGTGCCCGGCTGCGGGGGACGCATCGGGGACGATCTCGAGGATTTTCAGGTGACGGAGATCCCCGCCTATGAGCCGGCGGGGCACGGGGCGCACTGCTTCGTGTGCATTCGCAAACGGGGATTGACGAGCCCGGAGGCAGCCAAGCGGCTCGCCCGGGCCCTGGGTCGGCGTCCCTCGGACGTGGGCATGGCCGGGCTCAAGGACCGGCACGCAGTGACCGAGCAGTGGCTGTCGGTGCCCGACGTGGACCCGGCGCAGACCCGATCCCTCGCCGTGCCGGGCGTCGAGGTGCTCGAGGCGCGGTTGCACCCCCACAAGCTTCGCACCGGGCATCTGCAGGGCAACCGGTTCGCGGTGCGCCTCCTGGAGGTGTGTCCCGAGGCGCGTTGTCGCGCGGCCACCGTGCTGGCTCGGCTCGAGGGCGAGGGCATGCTGCACCTGTACGGACCGCAGCGGTTCGGGCGCGGGGGAGAGAATCTGGCCAAGGGGATGACCCTGCTGCAGGGTCCCCCGCGCGGGGGAGGGCAGCGGCGCCAGCGGCGGCTGCTGGTCAGCGCCGTACAGGCGGCGCTGTTCAACGACTACCTGGCCCGCCGTCTCGAGGCCGGGTCCCTGCAGATCCCCTGGCCGGGAGAGGTCTGTCGGCGGGAACCGCGGGGGGGGCTGTTTCGCTGGGAGGGGGACGATCCGGCAGCGATGGCTGCCCGGCTCGCCGCGGGGGAGCTGCAGCTCACCGGTCCTTTGTTCGGACCGAAGATGCGCCCGGTGGCCACGGGATCGGCCGCCGCGCTGGAGGCGCAGACCCTGGAGGCCGCCGGGCTCGAACCGGCGGATTTCGCGCGCTGGCGGCGGCTGGCGCCCGGGGGCCGTCGCCCCTTGACCGTGACCCCCCGCGAGGTGTCTGTGGAGCAAGCCGGCCCCGGTCGGCTCTGGCTGCGCTTTACCCTGCCTGCCGGCGCCTACGCCACGGTGCTGCTGCGCGAGGTCACCAAGACCCCCTTTGACGCCTTGCGTTGAGGCGCTGGCTCGCGTTGAGGCGCTGGCTTGCCCCGGGCCCGGATTCGGCCTACCTTGAAGCAGCGGCGCCGGGGACGCTCCCCGGCGCCGGCGGATCGGCGGGATCGACGATAATACCATGAGAGAGCATCCTGACGAGCTGCCCAGCCAACACCGGCACACCTGGATCATCATCGCCTGCGTGTGCGGCTCGCTGCTACTGCATGGGGTGGCCTACGGCGTGCTCTACGAGATCCCAAAGCCCCGGGTAACGCCGCGCACCACCGAGGACATCATCCGTCGTCGCCCCCCCCGTCCGCGGCCGCGCAAATACAAGGTCAAGCTCGAAAAACGCCCGCGGCCGCGTCTGCGCGAGCGCCCGCGTCCGCGTCCGCGAGAGGTTAAAAAGGTCCAGCCCCGGCGACCTCGGGTGGTGCGCCGCTACCGCCCCATGGCGCCGCCGCCGCGCGCTGCCGAGCGCCCGCGTCCGCGTCCGCGTCCGGTGCTCGACCTCACCATGGGCGCGGGGGTCAACGACAACCTCACCAGCGCCAACGGCGCGTTCACCGTGAACACGGGGGACTCGGCCCAAGGCGATCCCACCGTGGCGCCGCGCCGCGTCCGGCCGCGGCGCCGCCCGCGGCGAGCTGCGGCCCCACCGCCGCCACGCCGCCGGCGTGCCCGCCCGGTGCCGGTCTACGTGAAGGTGCTGCCCAAACCGGTGCAGGTCCCGCGGCCCCGCTATCCGCCCGCGGCCAAGCGCATGCAGATCGAGGGCACCGTCCGCCTGTCGGTCACCGTGGGGCGTCGCGGCCAGGTCCTCGGGGTCCGGGTGCTCAAGCGCCTCGGCTACGGCCTCGACGAGGCCGCGGTGCGGGCCATGAAGCGCGCGCGCTTCAAGCCCGCGATGGGCTCCAACGGCAAGCCCATGGCCTACACCATCCGGTATCGGTTCCGGTTTCGCCTCCAGCGATAAAACCTCCCGTTCCATGATTGTTCCAGAGGGCCGCTTGTGGAATACTGGCCCCACCGTATCGGAGGGTAATTTTCATGACGGGTATCGTTCACCGAGTGCTGCTGATCCTGGGTCTGCTCGCGGTGCTGTCCGCGCCTTCGTACGCCCAGGCGCCTTCGCCCGACGCCCTGAGCGTGCAGACGTGGAACGTGGCGGTGGGACAACACGTGTATCTGAGCCAGCACGGCGCGCGGGTGCCCGACCACCTCGCCTTCGGCGTGGGGCTCATGGTCAACTACCAGCGCAACCCCTTCACCATCTACAACGTGGACGCCAACGGGGACCGGGGGGAGCTGCGCACTCGCGTCGTGGAGGATCTGCTCACCGGGGAGCTTTTTGGGTACCTGGGCTTGTTCAAGCACGTCGCGGTGGGCCTCTCCATGCCCCTGGCCCTGTATCAGACCGGCACCACGGTCACCGATACGGGTGAGCCCGCGTCGGGGGGAGACCTGTCGAGCTTTGCCTGGGGAGACCTCGCGCTGCACGTCAAGGGGCATCTGTACACCGTCAAGGACCAGGGCCTCTCTTTCGGGGCCGTGTTGTCCATCACCGCGCCCACCGGGAAGTACTCGGACAACTACGTGGGCGAGATCAACGCCACCTTCTGGCCGCGCCTGGTGGCGGAATACAACCACCGCTACCTGTCGGCCGCGGTGAACCTCGGGGGGTTGTTCCGCATCGAGGAGGCGGAGTTTTTCAACGGCAACTTCCACCAAGGTCAGCGGTTCACCTACGGTGTGGCCCTTGCCGTGCGACCCGCGCCCAAGGTGCCGCTGTCCGTCTATTTGGAGTATTTCGGCCAGACGGACTTCTCCGCCCGCGTGGATCGGAACCCCATGGAGGTGGGCGCCGGAGTGGGCTACAAGCTCCCGTACGGGATTCACCTGCTGGCGGGGGGCGGCGCCGGGCTGCTGGCGGGCATCGGGACGCCGGACTTCCGGGTCTATCTCGGGGTGCGCTGGGCGCCGAGCTTCCAGGACACCGATCAGGACGGGGTGATCGACGAAAACGACCGCTGTCCCGGAAAAAAGGAAGATCACGACGGCTTCCAGGACGATGACGGCTGTCCGGACCCCGACAACGATGGGGACGGCATCCCCGACGTCCGGGACAAGTGCCCCAACGAAAAGGAGGACTTCGACGACTACCAGGATGACGACGGCTGCCCCGATCCGGACAACGACGGCGACGGCGTGCCGGACAAGGAGGACAACTGTCCGGTGCACAAGGGGCCGGCCAAGGACAAGGGCTGCCCCCAGGACATGCTGGACGACGATGGGGACGGCATCCCCAACGTGAAGGACAAGTGCAAGGCGCAGCCCGAGGACAAGGACGGCTATCAGGACGAGGACGGCTGCCCGGACCCCGACAACGACGGCGACGGCATCCCCGATGAGCACGATCAGTGCAAAGACGCGGCAGAGGACTTCGACAAGCACGAGGACGGCGACGGCTGCCCCGATCCGGACAACGACGGCGACGGCGTGTGCGACGATCATCCCGACGTGCAGAAAAACCTCGCCCAGCACCGCGCGGTGTGCATCGGCAAGGATCGGTGCCCCAAAAGCGCCGAGACCATCAACGGCTACAAGGACACCGACGGCTGTCCAGACCGGCGGCGTCCCCTGCTCCGGCTGTCAGCCAAGCCGGGCAAGGGATACAAGGGACGCTTCCTGTCGCCGGGGGTGCGCCGCTGGTTCCGAGGCACCTCCACCCGGTTGACCCCCCGCGCCGAGCGTGCCGTGATTCAGCTCGCCATGATGCTCAAGCTCAAGCAGTACGCGCCCCTGCGCAAGATCGTGATCATGGCCTTCGTAGAGCCCCAGATTCCGACGGCCAAGGCCAAGAAGATCACGCAGGCCCAGGCTGACGTCCTGCGCAGCGCCCTGGTGGGGCTCGGCGTGGATGGCGATCGCGTGCGCGCCGTGGGCGCCGCGGGGTCCAACCCGGTGTGTAAGAGCCGCTACCGGCGGTGCCGCCGCAAAAACCGTCGGGTCTCGTTCTACATCACCGAGATTCGCAAATAGGGTCACGTTGCGCGGGCTCATCTCCGCAGCGAAAAACATGTTACGAAAGCGCGTCGCGGGTTCAGCTCACGTTGTATCAAAAAGAAGCGGACGCGATTCCCTACGATTCCCTACGATCGGACCCGCGGGGCGGCGATCGGACCCGCGGGGCGGTCGCGTTATCATAACCCCAGCAATAACAAACGGACGATTGTGAATTAACAATATCTCCGAGCAGGCTCCCTTCTCGGGCCTGACTGTCCGGTGCGACCGACGGAGGTCCCTCTCGGTCGCCCCCCGATTGCGCGATGGCCCCCCTCCCGGGTCTTCGCGTCTCTGCGTCTTTGCGTGGCGAAAAAGTCATTGCGCCGCTCGGAGGCCTTGGTAGATAGTGGATGAGTGTCATCGCCCGAAGCCCAGATCCAACAAAGACTCTCCAAGCTGGTAGAGCGCTGCAAAGAAGTCGCACAGACGGTCGGCGAAGGCCGCGATGTGTTCGCGGAGTGCGCCTACTGTCACGGCAGCGTGCCACTGTGGGAAGCGCTTTTTACCCAGCAAATCTCGGGAATTCTCGCTCATCTTTCCTGCCCTGAGGAGATGCTTTCGGACGTGGTGGGCGAGGCCGCCCCGGATCCCGAGTTCGACTACGCCGGGTTCGTCGCGGCGGTTGAGGCTCGCATGGCCGAGGAGCACCCCGCCGCCCAAGCCGGTCGGCTGGAGGTGGCCGACCCGCCGCAGACCGAGCCCTTCCCCAAGGGCTCGTAGGGCTCCGACCCGTTGGGGCCCGTCTCCCAGCGGGTGTGTTTGAGTCGAAGGAGACCCATCGCCAGTCTGGGGAGGCGCTGGCCCGGGTGCATGTGGCCCTGGGATGGGGCCGAAGACCGGGAGCGGACCTCCCCGCCCCATGGCGAGGGTGGAGAGCCCATGCCCCGCGAGCTTCCGGTGGGCCACGCGGGTGCCTATCATAGAACAACACGAGATTTCACGCTTTTTGAAAAACTCCCGTCTCCAGGGAGCCCCCGTCTTCCGCCAACGATGCGGCCTCCGTTTGCTCCAAGCCCTTGGGGCTCGCGCAAGAATAACCTCGAAGGACCGAGGGCGCCGAGGCGCAATGCTGTCAAGAAGCGAGGAGAGCGAATACATTGACGTATTGAACCGACGAGCGACGCAGACCGCATTGATGGATCGGCATTGGTGGATCGGCGCACGAATCCCGAAGTTGCTCTTGCGCGGGGCCTTAGGGGCCCATGACGGGGGCACAAAGGGAAAAATGACTCGTTTTGGGGGGTTGTGCCCCGTGTTCTCGGCTGATATGATTAAATCCGTTCGGTGCGAGCGTGTGGAACCCAACCGGGGACGAAATCACCGAACCAGGCGATATTCATGGCACAAACCGTTTCCCGACGCGGATTCATCGACCGGGTAGTTTCGTTGGGCGTCGTGGGTCTGACCGCCACCGGGCTGTGTGTATGCGCGGTCTCGGGCTGCATCAAGAAGGATCAGACCCCGGAGATTCCGGCGAAATGGCTGGAAACGAAAGAGGATCGCGTCATCATCCACGTGCGGAAGGTCGCAAAGCTCCGCAAAGTGGGTGGGGCGGCGAAGTTCGATCATCCCAAGAAGCCGGAGACCATCGTGGTGGTGCATCCCGATCAGGGCCAGTTCGTGGCGCTGTCGGGCCTCTGTACCCACCGGGGGCGTCCGCTCGAGTACAACCACTCGTCGAAGCAACTGCGGTGCATCAATTTCGGACATTCGAGATTCGGATTGGATGGAGTTCCCATCCAAGGCCCCGCCCGCGCCGCCCTCTCGGTCTACCGAACGCTTTATCTAGCCGGTAATCTAGAGGTTTTCCTCTAGAACGGCCAGATCGGCGCGCAGGGACTCTTCGTTTTCTCCCTTCGATCGGCTCCAACCAAACGGAGCCGAATAGGGACCTTTTTTTTTAATCACGCTTGACATTTCCACCTGAGCCGCACATATTTCCTACTAGCCGTGCGGAGAGAATTACAAAATCCAACCGACGCGGCCAAAGCCGAAGGCGAGCCGGATCGACCATGAGCGCCCGTCATCGGCACAAGACGCTTGGACCGACACACTGGTTTTTCAGTCTCTTGCGGCTGTGGACCAAGACAGTCCGTTGGTTGCCTGATCTGCCAAGCAGATCGACAGGAGCGTGAGGCGGGAGCAGAGGAGAGCCAACGAGCGGACTTCGAGGAACCCCTGCTGTAGGTGTCTGTCGACGCGACGATCGGGAGCATCCCAACCGCTTTTCGAGAGGCGGTCCATCGAAGCGCGGCAACTGATGAGACCGTGTTTGCCTGTAGCCCCTGCGCTGGATTTCCGGCACAGGGGCTTTATTCGTTTTGGCCAGGAGCAGCTTCGGTCCGCCAAAAGGGCGGTATTCGCGGGCGGGGCTTGTGCCCGCGCTCGGGAGGATTCATGATGTGAAACGGTGACGCGTCGCCCCCGCCTCCGGGAGCACAGCGGGAGAGGCCATCGTTCATGTCCGAATCCAGGATCATTCCTCCCAAGGAGATACAGCGGCTGGTTGCCCGTGGAGAGAAGCAGGGGTATCTCACTCCGGAGGACATCTTCGCGGTGGTGTCTACCGATCTGGTGGAGGAGCTCGACGACCTGGTGGCCCAGCTGCAGCGCCGCAAGGTGGTGATCGTCGACAACCTCGAGGAAGGCTCCCGGCTGGTCAAGCAGCGCAGGGAGCAAAGCACCGACACCAGCGCAAGCGACGCGCTCTCTTCCTATTTGCGGGAAATCTCCCAGCTGCCCACCCTGGATCGCGAGACCGAGATTCAATACGCCAACGAGTATCGGAGCGGGATCTCGCGGGCCATGCGGGCCGTGGTGGATGCGCGGCTGTTCGGGGATCAGCTCAGCACGGCGGCGTTCCGGATCCGACAGGGGAAAGCAGGGGTCTGGGACGTGGTGGATCGGCTGCGCTTCAGCCGGGAAGACGATCCAGAGACCGCGGAGACGATGCTGCTGAAGCTGGCCGACGAGGTCGCCGCGCTGCGCCGTGAAGAGAAACGGATCCGGTCGCAGCTCGCGAGACGCGGTGTCAAGCCCGACAAGGCCGCGGCGCTTTCGGACCGGCTGTCGGCCGTTCGCAACGAGCTTTCGAAGAGAATCCAGGAGCTGCCCTACGAGGCCAAGTTCATGAAATCCATCGCCAGCAACATGATGGCGATCCACGCGCGGTTGGCCCGCGCGGACGAGGAGCGAGGCGAGCTGGCCGCGCGCTTGGACACCGATCCCCAGCACCTGAACCGTACCTTGCGCACCCTGCGGCGCTCGCCGCAGGAGGCCCCCGTTTCCCCGGACGAGGTGGCGGAGGTGGATCGGCGGCACCGCAACCTCAAGCGCCGCATCCGCCGGATCGAAAAGCAGGCCGGCATGAGCTTCGAGGCGCTCCAACAGGCCGTGCTCCGATACCGCTCGGGGATCCTGCAGGCCCAGCAGGCCCGCGACGCCCTCATCCTGAGCGCGCAGCGGCTGGTGCTGTCCTCGGCCCGCTACTACGGCCGCCGCCTGGGGGGATCCGGCATGGAGGTGGCGGACCTGATCTCGGCCGGGAACCTCGGCCTGATTCGGGCCGTGGAGCTCTTCGATCCCGATCGCGGAAACCGGTTTTCCACCTTCGCGGGGCACTGGGTGCGGCACGCCATGATCCGGACCATCCACACGCAGTCGCGTACGGTCTACGTCCCACCGCACATCCGCCAGCAGATGAGCAAGATCCTGGCGATGGAAAACGAGCTGATCCAGCGACACGGCCGATCCCCGTCGGATCAAGAGCTCGCCAACGCCAGCGATCTGGAAATCCCCAAGCTTCGCCACACCATCCAGTCCTTTGGTCGAATGTCGAGCATCGATCGCCCGCTGGATCCCGGAGACGCGGGCTCGGCGACCTATGGCGACATCCTCGCCGACGAGCGCGCCACGCCGGACGAGGCGCTCGAAGGCGCCGAGCGGCGGGAGATCGTCCGCAGCCTGGCCGAACGGCTGCAGGGCCGCGAACGAACCATCGTCTTCATGCGGATGGGCTGGGACAACCAAGAGCCCAAGACCCTGGCCGAGATCGGCGATCTGTTCGGGATCTCCCGCCAACGGGTGGAGCAGTTGGAAAAGCGAGCGCTCGGCAAGCTGCGTCGGTGGGCGCGGGCCACCGGGCTGGGCGACCGGCTGGTTCGCTGACTGTAGGCGCGGCCCCCGGCGTAGTGGCTACGCTCCCTAAGGGCGGCTCCGGGCTCCGATTCGCCTGCGGCGGCGGGCTGAAGCGATTCGAATCCACGCACGATGGGTGAGGGGGGCCGCCGAGACTCAATCCGCGGCCGCGGCGTCGAGTCGCCCGAGAAGCTGGTCCACCGCCTCGGAGATGATCTCATAGCTCTGCTGATAGGCCGAAACCCCCTGGCCCATGGGATCGGGGACATCCAGCTCGCGGGGATCCGCGTTGGCGATCTCCTGCATCAAGAGGCTCAGGGTGGATCCGGAGGGTCCTCGGACGTCGGCGAGGCTCGCGCCGAGGTGGTCGGCGAGCGCGCCGAAGACGTATCGATCCATGGCGATGACCAGATCGCCGGGCTCGGGGGGAACCTCCGCGACCCGGCGGGCCCGGTGCCCCTCGAGCGAGACGCCGCGCTCCGCGGCCGCGCGCAGGCCTGGTTTCGGCGTGCCGGTGCCCGGGGTGGCGCCGACGCCGCTCGAGCTGAAGCGCCAGCCGTCTAGCCCGTGCGCCTGGGCCTGGCGCCGGGCGTAGTGCTCGGCATACGGGCTACGACAGATGTTTCCGTAACACACGAAGTGAACCGTGGGCATGTTCCGTATCTCTTGTTTGTTTGCGTCGGCGCGGCGCGGCTCGCCGCCCCCTGCGCCGCTGCTCTCACCGAGGATAACCGGACCGGAAGGTTTTTCCAGCTTGAATCCGGCCGGTTGCATGATACGGTGCCGATGGTCCAATTCGACCCCGCGTTCAGGCCCGGTGGATTGGGCCTGGACCGGGGCCCCGCGCGGCCACCAGATGTCGCGGACCCTCCCCGTCTGTTGCGTCAACACCCCGGGATCGAGGCACGCCGTTGGAGCCCCACGAGCCGCAAGCGCCATTTTCCCTGCACTCGGAGTTCACGCCCACGGGGGACCAACCTCGCGCGATCGGGGACCTTTGCGCCCGGGTCGATCGCGGGGCGCCCCACTCGGTGCTGCTCGGGATCACCGGCTCGGGCAAGACCTTCACGGTGGCCAACGTCATCGCCCGGCTTCAGCGCCCGACCCTGATCCTCGCCCACAACAAGACCCTCGCGGCGCAACTCTGGGCCGAGTTTCGGGACCTCTTTCCCCACAACGCGGTGCACTACTTCGTTAGCTACTACGACTACTATCAGCCCGAGGCCTACGTGCCCGCCTCGGACACCTACATCGAGAAGGACGCCATCGTCAACGAGGAGATCGATCGGATGCGCCACGCGGCCACCCACGCGCTGCTGTCGCGCCGGGACGTGATCATCATCGCCTCGGTTTCCTGCATCTTTGGCATCGGTTCCTCGGAGCACTACGCGGACATGACCGTCCACCTCGCCCGCGGGCAAGAGGTGGATCGAGACGCGGTCTTGCGACGACTGGTGGAAATCCGGTATGATCGCAATGACTTCGACTTCCACCGGGGTACCTTTCGCGTGCGGGGAGACGTGGTGGAGATCTTTCCGTCCTACGAGCACGAGCGGGCCGTGCGGGTGGAGTGGTTCGGTGACGAGATCGAGGCCCTCTGGTGGGTGGATCCCCTGCGCGGACAGGCGCTGGAGCCCCTGGAGGAGATTCGAATCCATCCAGGGAGCCACTACGTGACCTCCTCGGGCAACCTCGTCCGCGCCATGGAGGGCATCAAGGTGGAGCTGCGCGAGCGGCTGGCCGCGCTGGAGGCCGAAGGCAAGCTGCTCGAGATGCAGCGGCTGGAGCAGCGGACCTTGTTCGATCTGGAGATGCTCGACCAGCTCGGTTACTGCACGGGCATCGAGAACTACTCCCGGCACCTTTCGGGCCGGACGGCGGGCGAGCCCCCCCCCACCCTGCTGGACTACTTCCCCGACGACTTCCTGGTGGTGGTGGACGAGAGCCACCAGACCCTCCCCCAGCTCCAGGCGATGTATCGCGGGGATCGATCGCGCAAGGAGACCCTGGTGGACTTCGGCTTCCGGTTGCCGTCGGCGCTCGACAACCGGCCCCTGCGGTTCGACGAGTTTCAAAAGCGCGTCGGCCAGGTCTTCTACGTATCGGCCACGCCGGGGGACTTCGAGCTGGAGCAAACCGGCGGCGAGGTGGTGGAGCAGCTGATCCGGCCCACGGGGCTGCTGGACCCCGAGATCGAGGTTCGACCGGTACGGGACCAGGTGGACGATCTGCTGGCTGAGATCCGCCAGCGCGCTGCGGCAGGTGAGCGGGTGCTGGTGACCACGTTGACCAAGCGCATGGCCGAGGACCTCACCGAGTACTACCAGGACGTCGGGGTGCGGGCGCGCTATCTGCACAGCGAGGTGGAAACCCTCGAACGAGTTGAGATTATAAGGGATCTGCGGCGCGGAGGGTTCGACGTGCTCGTGGGCATCAACCTGCTGCGCGAGGGGTTGGATCTGCCGGAGGTCTCCCTGGTGGCCATCCTGGACGCGGACAAGGAGGGGTTTTTGCGGGCGGAGCGGTCGCTGATTCAGACGGCGGGGCGCGCCGCGCGCAACGTGCACGGCCGGGTGATCATGTACGCGGACCGCATCACCGCCGCCATGAAGAAGGCCATCGACGAGACCGTGCGTCGGCGCTCGGTGCAAAAGGCCTACAACATCGAGCACGGCATCACGCCGGAGACCGTGAAGCGGGCCATTTTGGACCTGTCGGGGACGGTCTTCGAGGCCGACTATCGCGCGGTCCCCGCCCCCGAGCCGCCGGTGGTGGACAAGGTCGCGGCGGAGGATCTCGAGGGGGTGATCCAGAAGCTGCGGGGGGAGATGAAGCAGGCCGCCGAGAAGCTCGAATTCGAACGGGCGGCGGATCTCCGCGACCGCATCCACCAGCTCGAGCGCGAGGCCCTGATGCGGTGACGCCGCCGCCGAGACGCGCCGCCGCCGCCGAACCCGGCGTAGCCGGAACCAAAAAGGACCAAGGCGTCCGGCCAAAATCCTCTCAGGAACCCAGGAAGAGAGGAACCCAGGAACGGGTCAGGGAGAAGTCCTGCCAGATCTGCGCAGAATTTGCTCGGTAAGGGACTAAGGGCTCGCGCAAGAATAAGTTCGACGCACCGAGGGCGCCGAGGCGC
>CAYFWA010000002.1:20317-34836 GCA_964346625.1 uncultured Myxococcales bacterium | reverse complement strand
GCCGGGATGGATCGGCGGCCTGAACGATCAGATAATTCGTGATCGGGGCCTGAGTCCCGAACGCCGCCTTCGGCGGCGCGTGGAATCGGTAGGGGATAGCAGATTTCGCAGTTTCGGTCCTACGTGACACCTGAACGAATACTCCCTCTGATCTGTATCCGGATCCGGAACCCAGGGGCGGGAGTCCAGGGATCGGTTGAAAACTGCGGGGTGGGGCTCAGTAATGCTATACTGGTGCGGAGCCTCGAAAAACAGATTGCCGAGGATCGGTTGGCGTCATGAATTTGTTAGCGAGCTTACCTGGAAACCTGGTTGGAAAACAGATGAGCGGCCTGGCGCTACTCGGGCTCGTCGGTGTCCTGCTGGGCGGCGTCGGTTGCGGTGACGACGACGGCACGGCGAAGTGCGGCAACGGCAAGCTGGGGCTCACCGAGGAGTGCGACTGCGGGCAGGACGCCAGCAACCTCCCACCGAACTGCGAGCTGCCCAACGGCGCGCCGGGGGGAAGCTGCACCGAAGACTGCCGGTTCGTACCCCAGGAGGACTGCCGCAACGGGATCGACGACGACGGCGATGGGGACGTGGACTGCGACGACGATCAGTGCGCCGGGGACCCCTCCTGCCGGCCGGAGATCTGCGACGACAACATCGACAACAACGGCAACGGGCTGCTGGATTGTGACGATCTGGAGTGGTGCGAGGATGCGCCCGAGTGCGATCCGGAGATCTGCGACAATGGCCAGGACGACAACAACGACGGCTATGCCGACTGTCAGGACACGGCGTGTCTCGACGACCCGGCCTGTGCGGGCGTGGAGGTGTGTCACAACGGCCTGGACGACAACGGCGACGGCTACGTGGATTGCGATGACGAGCAGTGCTCCGGGCTGCCGGTCTGCAGCACGGAGGTGTGCGACAACGGGCTGGATGACGACGAGGACGGAGATCTCGACTGCGCCGACCCGAGCTGCATCGAGCGCACCCCCTGCCAACTGACCGACTGCGTCGAGGACATCGACACGAGCGTCGCGCTGAGCGCCACGCCGGTGCCCGCCGACGGGGTGCATCACCTGACGGTGGACGTGGCGAGCGCCGGCGATGATTTGCCCGGTGAGTGCGACATCACCAACGGCCGGGAATACGTCATCGCGGTGGACCTGTTGACCCCCGGCCGGCTTCGGGTGGCCTTCGAGCAGCAGGGCAACCACAAGCTCGGTCTGTATTTCAAGGGAGGGCCCGGTACGGGCTGTACCGCGGCTCTGGCCAACTCCATGTGCCTCAGCCCGGGGCTCAACACGTCGGGGGTGTTGGAGTTCGGGGTGCTGCCGGTTTCCAAATACTTCCTGGTGGTGGCGGAGGGCTCCACGGGCAACGCGGGCACCGTCTCCCTGGTGCTCAGTTTGGTGGATCCGGGCGATCCGCCCGAGCTGTGCGACAACTGGTTGGATGACGACGGCAACCACCAGACGGACTGCGGGGACATCGCCTGTTACGGTCAGTCCCCCTGCGTCAACCAGGGGTGTTTCTTTCCCACGCTCGATGCCGACGTGTCACTGGGTTCGCTCGACCCGCAGGGTGGCTGGCAGGTGGTGGACGCCACGGAGATAGACACCCGGGTCGAGAGCAACGACACCGTGGTGGGTTGTGGGGGAGCCGGCGCCGGGGATCGTCGCTACCACTTTCACCTGGACGCCTCCGCGTATTTGCAGATCGGTTGGCTCCAGGACATGAATCAACACGGGCATCACATTTTTTCGCTCCAGCTTCCGGGCGGAAGCTGCGACACGGCGGAGCACTTCTGTCACGATACCCTGGGCTACAGCTCCGGCGTGGTCGACTTTCCCGGAGACCCCCTGGACCAAGGCCGCTATCCCCCCGGGGACTACTACTTGACGGTGGAGAGTCGCCAGGGCTCCGCGGGCCGGCTGGCTTTCCAGCTCCTGGCCATGGCTACGCCCGTCGAGGTTTGCGACGACGCGGGCTTCGACAACGACGGGGACGGGCTGGTCAACTGCGCGGATCCGGACTGCGCCACGAGCCACCACCTGTGCTTGCCGGAATACTGCGACAACGGCGTGGACGACGATCTGGACGGGACGGTGGACTGTGCCGATCTGGATCCGGACGACGACTGCTTGTGCTCCTATCACTGCCACGTTCGCACGGGGGTCTGCGACCACCTGGCGGATCCCGAGATCGTCGATCTGGGCGTGCTCACCATGAATCAGATGGTTCCGTTCACGACCTCCACGGTGGGGGCGACGGCCGACTACTTCGCCAACGAGTTGTGCGTGCTCGACAAATCCCTGCCAGACGTGGTGCTCCGGTTCGAGGTTCCGCAGGTCTCCACCGTGACCTTGCACCGCGACGGTGACACGGGATCTCATGTGGGCGCCTGGTACGACCACGACCGCTGCCAGCAGTGCGACCGGCTCGAGAATTTCGGGTACTGCTATAGCAACAACGAGGATTGGATTCGGGTGGGCGCGCAGCCGGGCTCTCACCTGTTTCTCATCAAGGTAGCCAACGCGGGGGGCGAAGGGGACATCACCGGCTGGATCCTGGCAAATTGAGCCATTTTACGCGACGACGACGGGCGGGGCGCTCGCGGGCGGTCCCCCTCGAAGTCTGCGGGGGAAAGCGGAGGCTGCGGTTGCGCGGGGCCGGGCTGGGGCTCGATACCTTCGGGGAGACCGGCGTGACCTTCGTCAGTCACGCCGGGGTACGCCTGCCTCGCCACCCCGGGCGAATGATCCTGTCGTCCGTCACCGCGGCGCTGCTGGGCAAGGGGGCGTCCCAGGCCCTGGCCACCCCGCCGGGGCGGCGCTTTTCGCTGGGCCGGCTGGAGCTCGAGCTGCTCCCCTCGGGGGTGGCGCCGGGGGCGGCCGCCTTGCTGGTGAGCGTGGATGGGCAGCGCCTGCTGTACGCCGGTGAGCTGGGCAGCGGACCGGCCCTCGGGTGTGGGGAGCGGCCGCGCGCCCGGCGGTGCCACCATCTGGTGTTGCGGCCCCATTTTGACGGAGCCCGGGACGTGCTGCCCCCCCCCCAGGAGACCTTCGACGAGCTGTGCGATTTCCTGCGCGATGCGCGCACCGTGGGGGAGGTCCCCGTGCTACGCGGGCGCGCCCTCGGGCGCCTCCTGGCGCTGCCCGGCCCGCTGGTGGCGGCCGGGTTCCGGGTGCGTGCCCAGCGCCGGATTCACCGTTACCTGGGCATCTTGCGGACCGTGGGGCTGCCGGTGGAGAGGGTCCCCCGCTTCGAGGGCCGGGCCACCCCCGGGGAGGTCTTGCTGTGGCCTCGGCAGGCCCCTCCGCCCCCCCATGGGTCGGGCACCGCCCTGCGTCAAGTGTTGGTGTCGGGCCGGGCCCTGCGTCCCGAGGCCGCCAGCGAGGCGGGCTGTGATCTCGGGGTGCCCTTGAGCGCCCGGGCGGATCTGCCCGCGCTGGTGGCCTATGTGAAGGCCTGCGGTCCCGAGGTCGTCTCCCTCACGCGCGATCCGTCTGCGGCTTTTGGCAGCGCCTTGGAGCGGCTGGGCGTGCGGTGGAAAGTGGTGGGTCCCCCCGCGCAGCTTTCCATGTTCGATGCCTCGTAGCGCCCCACTCCCCCTGGGCCGGCGGGGCGCCGGGCGGAGGCCACAGCGCAAATGGCTCGGTGTGAGCCAGACTCGCGACCGCGCGGAAAAGCTGATATGAATTAAGAGGCCATCGCTGAGTCCGGTGGAATCACCGACCGAGGGAGGGCTCGCGACGGAAAGACCTGGAGCCCCCGGTCCCGAGCAGAGGCTTTTCGGCCCGCCGCCTCCTCCGGTCGGCGGCGAGTGGGATGGCCAGCGCGCGTGGGCCTGGCCATCGATACCATCTCCTCACCCCGCGTCGGCGTGCAGGGCGCGCGCCCAGCGGCACCGGAAAAAGCACCATGCAGCAACCCTCCTCGACGAGCCGCATCAACGACCCCGTGGTCCTGCTCGGGATCCTGATCCCGGTGGGCGCCGCGGTGATTGCCCTGCTTGCTTTCCCCGGCACCTCCATCGCGGCGCTGCTGACGGGCGCCGGGGGGGTGGTCGGGGCCCTGCTGGTGGCCACGAGCTTCGCCAGCCGGGCCGCGCGGTTCGAGAAGGCCGTCTCGCGGCTGGTCCCGGCCGAGGAGGGCGAGCCCCCGGCTGCGGAGCCGGGAGAGCTGGTGGAGCGGCTGCGTCAGCGCCTCGACGGCCGGCAGCGGATGGAGGTGAAGTGGCGCACGCAGCAGTCCGAGGCGCTGGAGACCTTGACCACGCGTTTGGAGGAGACCCGGGCCACCGTGTCCCGCCAGCGCGAGAACCTCAAGACGGCCACCGAGGCGGTGGCCAAGATGAACACCAACCTCCAGCAAGTGGCCGAAAACGTCGAGTCCCTGGCCGGGAACGCCGAAGAGAGCTCTTCGGCCATCCTGGAGCTGGCCGCCGCCAAGGACGAGGTCGCCGAGAACATGTACAACCTGGCGGGCTCGGTGGAGGAGACGGCTTCGTCCATCGAGGAGATGACCATCTCCATCAAGGAGGTGGCGCGCAACGTCGACTCGCTGGCCACCACCGCCGAGGAGACGTCGGCGGCCATGAACGAGATCGACATCTCCATCCGGCAGGTGAAGCGCTTTGCCAACGAGAGCGCGGGGCTGTCGGAGGCGGTCTCCAAGTCCGCTGGCCAAGGAGTGGAGGCCATCAACCAGGTGCTCGACAGCATCGGGCAGATCAAGGACACCTCCAGCCAGGTGGTGGCGGTGATCGATCGCCTGGGGGACAAGATCGGGGAGATCGGCAAAATCCTCAACGTGATCGACGACGTGTCGGACCAGACCAACCTGCTCGCCCTCAACGCGGCCATCATCGCGGCCCAGGCCGGAGAGCACGGCCGGGGCTTCGCAGTGGTGGCCGACGAGATCAAGGACCTGGCCGAGCGCAGCGCGGCCTCCACCAAGGAGATCGCCTCGCTCATCGAGGGGGTGCAGGTCGAATCCGCCAACGCCATCCAGGCCGTGCAGGAAGGAGCCCGCAGCGTGGACGAAGGCGTAAAGGTGAGTCATGCTGCAGAGAGCGCGCTGCGGGTGATCCTCGAGAGCGCGGAGCGGGCCACCGAGATGGTTCAGGAGATCGCACAGACCACCATCGAGCAGGCCACCGGGACCAACCGCGTGGCCGACGCCATCAGCTCCATCGCCGAGCGCGTGCAGCAGATGGCTTCGGCCACCGCCGAGCAGGCCCGGGGGTCGGAGCAGATCATGCGCAGCGCGGAGCGCATGCGGAACATCACGCAGCAGGTGGAGCGTTCCACCCAGGAACAGACCCGCGGGAGCCGCCTCATTACGCGTTCCATCGAGAACATTACGGACATGGTGAACCAGATCAATCAGGCCCAGGGTGAGCAGGCGCGACAGGGCCAGGAGCTCGCTGGCATCATTGAACAGTGCAGCGGCCTCGCCCAGGCCCAGGATGAGGACTTTGCCCGGCTGGCCTCCGTGGTCGACACGGTGGGTGGCGAGCGGGCGTAGGCTTTTCGAATGAGTGACCTCGAAGGACCGCGGCCGCGAAAGCGCGATCGGGTGCGAGTATCCGTTCAGGGGTCTCGTAGGACCGACAGCGCGGTTTTCTTGGCTCAGTCGCTGCGGGGGGTGGGGGCGACCGTGGACGGCGCGGATTGTCCCGCGTGCAGCCGCGCTTTCGCGAGACCGTAGGAGGATCGAGGGCCGATGTTCGGGATCTCCATGTGGGAGCTCCTGCTGGTGGGGCTGATCTTGTTCCTGGTGGTTGGCCCCACCAAGCTCCCGGGTCTCGCCAAGCAGCTCGGGCAGGGCATCAAGGACCTGCGGCGGAGCCTCAACGAGGTCAAGGGTACCGTGGACAAGGACGATGAGTTCGTCAAGGCGGTGCGCGATGCGCGACGCTCGGTGGCCGAGGCCAAGGAGGCCGTACGCTCCATCTTCGACGACGTGGAGGAGAGCGCTCGGGAGTCCGCGCCGCGGCCCTACGACGACGAGGTGAACGTCAAGCCGCCCCCCCAAGCGCCCATGCCTCGGGGCCGCAAGATGATCAAGCCGGCGACCGGCTCCGCGGCCCCCCCCGCCGATTCCGACGCGCCTGAACGACTACATGACGAGGACGCTGACGCCTTGGCCGACGGTGACGGATTCGACGCGCCCGGCACCGAGGAGTTCGCGACAAGGAAGGTGGCCCCGCCGGCGCTCACCGACGAGCCGATGGAAGCCGAGGTGTGGCGCGCCGATCAGCGAAGGTTTCGTCCGCCGGCCGAGGGGGCACCCACTTCACCCCCGGCGGCGGCGTCGCCGCCCGAGACGACAGGGGCGGCCCCCCCCGCCGCTGCGGACTCCGCCGAGCCCGGGGGACCGGCGGGCCCCTCCTCCCGGCCGCGCCCTGGGCGGCGCATGGTCAGGCCGGGCAAGTCCCCCGCTCGTCAAACGGGGGGGGACCCGACGTCGGATTGATGGACTCCACGGACGACAAGCGACTGCCGTTTCTCGAGCACCTCGAGGAGCTCAAGAACCGCATCATCTGGAGCCTGGCGGCCCTGGTGGTGGGCGTGGTGATGTGCTTCGTGCTCTTTCGGGAGTGGATCTTCGACTTCATCGCGGCGCCCATGGTGCGGGCGTTGCCCGAAGCCCCGACCCTGCACATCCAGAGCCCCATGGAGGCGTTCTTCGTGAACCTCAAGATGTCCGTCATTGCGGGCCTCATCCTCACCATGCCCGTGGTGCTGTCGCAGCTCTGGTTGTTCGTGGCCCCGGGGCTGTACCGCAACGAGCGGCGCATGGCCGCGGGGTTCGTCTTTTTCGGGAGCCTGTTTTTCTTCGGGGGCGTGTTGTTCGCCTACTACGTGGTGTTCCCCTACGGCTTCGAGTACCTGCTCGACTTCGCCTTTGAGCGCAGCGGCAACTTCAGCCTCATGGAGCGCGTGGCGCGGGTCTATGACCTCGAGGTGGATTACAAGCAGCTCGGTCTGGTCAAGGCGGCGATCAAGCCCACCATCATGATGGAGAAGTACGTCTCGTTGGTGCTCAAGCTGCTGCTGGCCTTTGGTCTGATCTTCGAGCTGCCCCTGGTGCTGTATTTCCTCGCCCGGGTCGGCCTGGTCACGCACCGCGGGCTGTTGCGCTTCTTTCGCTACTGGGTGGTGCTGTCCTTCCTGATCTCGGCGGCCCTCACCCCACCGGACATCTTCACCCAGACCATGATGTCCGGGCCGTTGATCTTGATGTACCTCAGCGGGATCGCGGTGGCCTGGTCCATCACCCGCGCGCGCGAGCGCCGTGAGCGGGAGGAGGCGGCGGCGCTGGGCCTCGAGGACGACGAGCAAGCCGAGCAAGCCGAGCATGCCGAGCAAGCCGAGCATGCCGAGCATGCCGACGACGAGCGAGACGAGGACGAACGGGGAGGGAGCTGATCACGAGCGGAATCGGGAGGCCTTCCGTCAGGCGCGTCCCCCGGCGGTCAGACGAAGCGGTGCCACAGCAGCAGCAGCAACGCGGCGCTGCCCAGCCACAGCAGGGCGCTCACCGCCGCTCCCCGCGTTCGTGTCCGCGCCACCTTGGCTCGTGCCGCGGCGTAGGCCTGCTGCGCGTCCGGGGCGCGAAGCCGGCCCGAGCGCACGCTGGCGGCTTCGATGCGCTGCTCCAACAGGGGACCGTTTTTCACGTGCCGGGTATACAGGGCGGCTGGCACCGCGCCGAGCAGCAGCGCCAGCAACATGCCGGCGGTTAGCCAAAGCCGGGGCCGTTGGCGAAGCCCGGGCGCCAATCGGAATCCGTCGGCAGATGGCATCCCGAGGCAGCGGCTGCAGCCCGCGCTCTGCGCGGCGTCGTACAGCAGGCCGTGGGCCGGGCAGCGCACCAGGTGCGGTTTGGGGCCTTCCACCGCGGCTTCGGCGTTGGCGTTGGCGTTGGCCATGGCGTTGGCGTGGGCGTGGGCGTCGGCGTCGGTAGCGATATCGGCGTCGGTGGCGTCCGAACCGAGTACCGTCGATTCGACGTGCGGGATCGCGTCGGCTGCCGGGGTCGCATCGGCTGTCGGGGTCGCATCGGCTGCCGGGGCCTCTTCGCCGTGAGGGAGGGGGCGTTCGCTGACCACGGGCTCGGTCACATCCGAGGAGGGCCGCATCGACGGGGCGGGCGCGGGAGACCGGATCCGGGCGATTCCGTCAGACCGCTTTGCTGTCTCGGGTGGCGCGCTGGGAGGTGCCCTGCCCACCTCGGGCTCGATGCGCACCTCGGCCCCCAGCTTGATGATGAGGGTGGCGGTGCGTCGGGCGTAGGTCTCGGTGGCGGCGGTCTGGACCACGGCGCTGCGGCCGGATTCGATGGCAAGGCGGGCGTCCTCGGGCAGCGGGACGTGGTTCGCGAGCGCCTCGGCCAGGGCGGCGGGGCTTCGCCCGGACGAGGGGTCGACGCCCACCACCACCACCCGATAGCGTTTGCCCGATTCCTGCACGTGAGCCTCCCGGGCGAGCGCTCGCGCCCGAATACCGGTGATCGTACCGCGCGAGCCCCGACGACACTGTTCAAAACGAGGCGCGGATACGATCGAGACCCCAATGTAGCGCAAATCCCGACGAATGGGTATGACGTGCCGCGGGAGACGGTGGTTCGCATTGCGCAAGGCGGCCCTGGCTGATAATGCATGGGGGGGTCAGCCCCCGGCCCGGGTCGCCGGGGGATGACGCACGGCCCGCGGGCGGGGCTGAATGGGGCTGAATATCGCCAGGGCCGGGCCGTATTGGTCAGGAGAAGCTCCAACTCGCTGGAGGATTTTGTATCCATGAGGCGGAAACGGCGAATGTGCTCGACGGTGCTCGTGTTGGGGGGCCTGCTGCTGTTGCCAGCGGCGTCTCCGGCGCGGGCCTCCTTGAACGAGGGACTGCTCAAGCTGCGGGCGGGCAAGCGCGATTGCCGCAACCAGCGGTTCGCCTCGGGGGTGCAACAGATCCTGGACTCGGCGGTGATCATTCAGCGCGCCGATCCGAAGCACCGTGCCAACCGGCAGTGGCTGCCGGCGGTGAGGCGGTGCCTGCGCGCCTGGGTGAAACACGAGGGCCGGCAGTGTCGGCGACGGGGGGAGGTCTCCTCCCTGGCTGCCCTCGAGTCCATTGGCAAGAAGGTCAAGTATCTGGCCGTACCTCGGGTCAAGCGTCTCATCAAGAGTCAGCGCCCTCGCTGCGCGCGTCACATCGTGAAGCACCAGGTCGAGGCCTGTCTGCAGGGCCCTGGCCGCGCCTCGCTCAAGCGCCTCAAGTCCTTGCGGTCGCAGCTCGCGGGGCATGGGGTGGGCAAGCGTCCCCTGGCGCAACTCTCCAAGGGCATCACCCGTTGCGCCAAGCGCTGGGTGATGGACGTCGACTCCCGCTGCCGCACCAACGCCACGGTGGAGAACCTCAAGGAGCTCGGCGCGGGCGTCGAGCGGATCCCCGAGGGCCAACGGGCCAAGGCCCGGGCTGCCTACGAGTCCTGTGCTCAGCAGCTCGGAAAGCGCGCCTGGTCCATCTGCCAGTCTCGACGCTACCGGCAGGGGCGGGCGCTGCTGCAGGAGGCGATCAACCGGTACGGCTTTTACGGTACGCGCAATCCACGCTTTTTGGCAAAGATGAAAAAGCGCTGGCTTCCCCGCTGCGGCACCTGGTTCGCCAAAGGGTACTTCCGGGGGCGCGCCCGGCGTGGGAAAACGAGCTTCAAGCTCTCGGCCAAGGTGCAAATCGAGCTCACCCGCACCGGGAAGGGCAACCGGTTGGCGGGGGAGCTGCGGGTTCATTTCGACGCGGTCAACGGCCAGCGCGCGGGCTGCCGGGTGTTGATCACGCCGCGGGACGGGCGCTACTCCCTGCAGGGCAGCGAGCGACCGGGTCGTACCCTTCAGCTACTGCTGCAAAAGGGGATGCCCCAGACGCCGGCGCAGGAGGAGATCCAGGTCACCTGCGGAGACGGGACCCCCGCGCTTTCCAAGACGCGCCTCATGCACGGGCTGCTGCGTCGCGCCGGGCTGTTTTCCCTCTCGCTTCCGGCCAAGGACGGAGGCCGCAAGTCCTTCCGGTGGCAGGGGGGGCTGGGGGGCGGCGCCAAGGGCTCGGTGGCGGGCTCTCTGATGACCAAGCGGCTCAAGTGAGCGGGTAGCCCATGACATCCGGCTCCGACTCCCATCCCAGCCCGGCGGCTCCTGCGCCATCGGCCGCGCCCGCCCGCCCCCGGATCCGGGTGCTGCCCGAGGAGCTGGCGAGTCAGATCGCCGCCGGGGAGGTGGTGGAGCGGCCGGCCTCCGTGGTCAAGGAGCTGATGGAAAACGCCTTGGACGCCGGGAGCCGCCGGGTGGACGTGCAGATCCGTCGCGGCGGCAAGCAGGCGCTGCGCGTGGTGGATGACGGCTGCGGCATGACCGCGGCGGAGCTGGAGCTGGCCCTGCAGCGCCACGCCACCAGCAAGCTGCGCACCATCGAGGATCTGGAGGCCATCTCCACGCTGGGCTTTCGGGGAGAGGCGCTGCCCAGCGTGGCGTCGGTGAGCCGCGTGTCGGTGACCAGCCGACCGGCCGACGAGGTGGTGGGGGTGTGCTGCGAGGCGACGCCGGGGGCGCCGCCCGTGTTGCGGGAGGTGGGCTGCCCGGCGGGGACGACGGTGGAGGTGACCGATCTGTTTTTCAACGTCCCGGCGCGGCTCAAGTTCCTCAAGACGGATCGCACCGAGTCGGCGCATGTGGCCGAGACCGTGTTGCAGCTCGCGTTGGCGTACCCGTCCATCCACGTGACCCTGACGGAGGATGGTCGTCGCTCGCTGGATCTGCCGCGTCACGGGTTGCTGATCGAACGGGTGCGCGCGGCGCTGGGCCGCCGCGGCTCGGGAGCGCTGCATCCGGTCGCCTTCCAACAGGCAGGGCTGCAGCTCGACGGCGTGATCGGCGCGCCGGAGTCGGCCGTGGCGAGCGCCAAGAACGTGTACTTGCTGGTCAACGGGCGCGCGGTTCGCGATCGCCTGCTTCTGCGAATGCTGGCCGGGGGCTACGGGGAGCTGCTTCAGCGCGGTCGCTATCCGGTGGCGGTGCTGCATTTGCGGCTCCCGGACGCTGCGGTGGACGTCAACGTCCATCCCCAGAAGCTCGAGGTTCGCTTCGCCGATCCCCAGCGGGTGGCGTCGCTGGTGAGGCGGGCGGTGTCCGATGGCATCGCCGGCGCGCCCTGGGCCGCGGCCGCCGGAGTGGGGGCCCTGGAGGGGACGGCCCGGGCCTCCGGCGCGGCGCGGGCCTATCCGCTGCGCTCGGCGCCTCGCTCGGCCCCGGGCGCCGGGGACGACGCCAACGGCGCCGACGGCCCCGGTCCCGGTTCCAGTCCCGGTCCCGGTCCCGGTTCCGGTCCCGGTCCCGGTCCCGGTCCCGGTCCCGGTCCCGGTCCCGGTTCAGCCGGTGCATCGGGCCGGGCGTCGGGTCGCCCCGGGTCGCTCGCCGAGCGCTGGGCCCGGTATGGCGAGCCCCCGCGACGCCACGGCGGCGCCGGGGGCCCGGCGGTGGCTCCGGGGGCCAGCGGTGGGGAGCGGGCCACCGCCGGGTCGGCGGCGGCGGCAACGCCGGCGCCGCCGCCACCGGGGAGCTTGCGCCACCACCGGTACCTCGGACAGTTTCTGCGGACCTATCTGCTGTTCGAGGGAGACGGGGAGCTGGTGCTGTTGGATCAGCACGCGGCCCACGAGCGCGTGACCTATGGACGGTTTCGCGAGGCGTTGGCCCAAGGCGCGGTGAAGATGCAGCGTCTGCTGTTCCCCGCGCAGCTCAGGCTGACGTCCGCCGAGGCGGCGGTGCTCGATGAGCGGGGTGAGGTGCTGGCGCGCTGTGGGCTCGACGTCGAGCCCCTCGGGGGGCAGACCGCGGTGGTGCGGGGGGTTCCCGCGTTGCTGGCGGACGGGGACCCCGAGCGGATGGTGCGTGACGTGTTGCACGAGCTGATGGAGGGGCCCGCGGCGGCGTCGGTGGAGCGGGCCCTGGAGCTGGCGGTGGCCAACATGGCCTGCCACGCCAGCGTTCGGGCGGGCCAGTGGTTGGGGGACGCGGAGGTAGCAGCGCTGCTGGAGGCCCTCGATGGGGTGGAGCGCTCCGGCCACTGCCCCCACGGGCGGCCGGTGGTGATGAGGCTCGGCGAGGCCGAGATCCGCCGCCGCTTTCGGCGGGAGTGAGCCTGGGCCATGCGCGGCGCGAGCCCTGCGGAGCTGGTGGTGATCTGCGGCCCGACGGCCACGGGCAAGACCGCGGCGGCGATCCGGCTGTGTCAGCGGGTGGGGGGCGAGGTGATCAGCGCCGACGCGGTGCAGATCTATCGCCACCTGGACATCGGGTCGGCCAAGCCCTCGGCCGCGGAGCAGGCCGCCGCCCGCCACCATCTCATCGACGTGCTGGAGCCGACCGAGCGCTACAGCGCGGCCCGCTTCGTTCAGGACGCCGACCGAGCGGTGCAGGAGATCCGCGCCCGAGGGCGGATGCCGGTGGCGGCCGGGGGCTGCGGGCTCTACATCCGGGCCCTGCTCTACGGTTTGATGCCTGCCCCACCGGCGGATGAGGCTCTGCGGCAGGCGCTGGAGGCCGAGGAGATCTCCTCAGGCAGGGGCACGCTGCATCGCCGGCTCGCGCAGGTGGATCCCCGCTCCGCCGAGCGAATCCACCCCGCCGATCGCGTGCGGCTGGTGCGAGCCCTCGAGGTGTACGAGCTCACCGGTCGCACCATGAGCGAGCACCAACGCGACCACGCCTTTGCCCAGCCGCGCTATCCGGCCCGGATCTGGGGCATCGACCCCGGGCCCCAGGTGGTACGCGAGCGGATCGACGCCCGGGTGGGCCACATGATGGAGGTGGGCTTCCTCGAGGAGGTAGAAAGCCTGTTGGCACGGGGCATTCCGCGTGATTGTCCCGGGCTCTCCGCACCGGGGTACCGGGAGCTGGTGGCAGTGCTGGAGGGCGCGCTGGCTTTGGACGAGGCCGTGCAGCGGATCCGGCGGGCCCATCGTCTGTACGCCCGGCGGCAGCGGACCTGGTTTCGTAAGACCCGGGGACTTCGCTGGTTTCCCGACGCGCGGGCGCTTCCCTTCCATGAGGTGGGTTAAACAAAACTCCCTCCGCCGTGCACCCTTTCGGTCTCCCCGTCCGCCCGCAGGCGGACGGGGAGACCGAAAGGGTGTGCAACCCTACGTAATCATGCAGAAAAACTGCAACTTCTCAATAAGTTCGGGCAACCCGAAATCATTTTTCTCGCAAGTGATTGAAATTGATCGGTTCTGGTGTTTCGGGCGCTACATCTGCCCGGGGTTATTGAGAAGTTACGAAAAACTCTCTGTCGGCTCGCCGGGACCGAGCCACCCGCCCCGAGCCTCGCGCGGTGCGCGTGCCCAAACGCCGCGGGTAGCCAGGCACCTTTCAGCCCTGCCGCCGCCCACCGACTCCCCCCGAGGCAACCCCACGACTCGGGTGTTGGTCAATTGACTCGGACTCTGCCCTCTGGTACATAGCGCAGCTTACGGAGGTATCCAAAGTGGCCAAGAAGCGGATGACCCGCAAAGAGCTGAAACAGCCCGACAAGGTGCTGTCCACCATGGAGCGGGGGGTCGAGTTTCTCAAAACCTACCGGCGCCCCTTGATCATCGGCGCAGTGGTGATCGTGGTGGCGGCCGCGCTGTTCGTGTTTTACCGCGTACGAACCCGGGGGCAGGCCGAGGAGGCGTCGAAGCTGTACCAAAAGGGTGTGCGGACCTACACGGCGGCCATCGATCCGAGCCTCAAGGGCGCCGGCGACGGGGAGGCGGGTGAATCGGACCAGGCGTTCGCCACCCGGCAGGCGCGCGCCAAGGCAGCGCTCGAGGTGTTCGACTCCATCGTAAAGCAGTACGAGGGCTACGCCGTGGCGCGAGCGGCCCACTTTTATCGAGGGCGGTGCTTCTACGATCTCGCGCAGCACGCCAAGGCCATCGGGGCTTTCAAAAAGGTGCTCAAGACGAAGCCCGGGGGGGGCTGCAACTGCTCGGGCGTGGATGATACTGGCTCCGATGCCCTCGAGGCCCTGGCGCTCGAGAACCTCGGTTACGCGCAGGCGGCCAAGGGCCGGATCGACGACGCCCGGGCGACCTTCGCCAAGCTGCGCGAGATGGACCAGGGGACGCGCCAGGACTGGGCCTATTATCACCTGGCCTTGATGGCCGAGGCCAAGGGCCGCATCAAGAGCGCCATCCGCAATTACGAGAAGGTGCGCCAGACCGGCCGCAGCTCCAAGGGCCAGGATTCGAGCCTGACCTTCACTCGTTCGCCGCTCAACGAGCTGTCCAAGAAACGGTCGCGCTACCTCAAGATGAAGCTCGAGGGGGGGGGCGCCGGCGCCCCCCCTGCGTCTCGGCGCCGGGCGGTCAGCCCCCCCCCGGGGATGACGCGGCGATCGGCCATGGGCCTCGACGATCCCGAGGCGGGGATGGCCCCAGCCGAGGCCATGCGTCCGGCGGCCATGGAGCCGGCGCGCCCGGCGGCG
>CAYFWA010000002.1:14836-20094 GCA_964346625.1 uncultured Myxococcales bacterium | reverse complement strand
CGGCGGCCATGGAGCCGGCGCGCCCGGCGGCGATGGAGGCGATGCGTCCGGCGGCCATGGAGCCGGCGCGCCCGGCGGCGATGGAGGCGATGCGTCCGGCGGCGGCCATGGAGCCGGCGCGCCCGGCGGCCATGCCTGCCGACCGCCCCGCAACGATGGCACCTTGAGACGATTCGGTGGGAACGCGTCATGAGCTGCGCTGAGCGCATAGGCGAGCGAGGCGTCATGCAGAGGGTTGACGCGGCCAGGCGCGGGGGCGCGCGTTGGTTGGGGCCTGTGCTGGGGTCGGTGCTGGGCGGATTGCTGGTGGGCCTGGGAGGGTGCGCCGCCCTGGAGAGCGACGGGTTCCGTCGACAGCGCCTGGCGGACGATCGACCCCAGGATCGCTCCTACGTCACGGTGCGTTGGAAGCAGCAGCTTCGCGACCACGGCATCTTCACCTATCAGCCCGAGGAGCACGCCGGGGCAGCGGTATCCCACGGGGGCCGCCGGCTGTACGTTGGCGCCGGGGATGGAAAGCTCTACGCGGTAGAGGCGCACACGGGCAAGCGCCGCTGGGGCATCGATCTGGGGGCCGCGGTCACCAGCGCTCCCCGGGTGGTGGAGCACCTGGGCTTGTTGTACGTCGGCGCCGCCGACGGCGCGCTGCACGCGGTGGAGCTCGACAGCGGGGAACGCCGCTGGCGATATCGCACCAAGGGGATTCCCTATCAGCCGGCGGTGTACGCGGACGGGGTGGTCTTTTTCACCAACCACCGGGACCAGCTCTTTTCGCTGGACGCGCGCACTGGCCGGTGGCGTTGGTCCTACGATCGGGAGACCCCGCAGTCCTTCACCGTCGCCGGCCACGGGGGGGCGACGGTTCAGGGGCGGCGCCTGTTGGCGGGGTTTTCCGATGGGACGTTGGTGTGTCTCGGGGCGCGGGGCGGGCAGACCCGCTGGACTCGGTCGCTCACGGGCGAGCACCAAGAGTACGTGGACGTGGACTCCACCCCGGTGGTGCGCGACAAGGTGGTCTACGCGGCCTCCCTGGCGGGTGGCGTCTTCGCGGTGATGCTGGAGGGCGGGGCGCTGCGTTGGCGATACTCGGTCTCTGGCGTCACCGGCGTGGCTGTGGCGGATGACCGGGTCTATTTCGCCTCCGCCAAGGAGGGGCTGCACAGCGTCGACACCGAGGGCCGGCTGCGGTGGCGACAGCACTTGAAGGCGGGTGCCCCGGGCACACCGCACGTGAGCGGACGGGCCCTGTACGTCACCTACGCCGATGGCGGGCTGTTCATCGTGGATCGGTACAGCGGGCGGCTCATCCAGCGGTTCAACTCCGGGGGCGGCATCTCCGGGCCGCCGCTGCTCACCGCCGACTCGCTGTATCTGCTGACCAATCGGGGCGGGTTTTTCGCCTTCACCCGACGTTGACCGTGCGGTTCGAGCTTTCGCACAGGACGCGGTGGCCAACCCGAGCACGGCCCGGGGTGATCGGCGGGCTGCTCGCGGCGTGGTTGCTCACGGGTCTGGTGACCGCCTGCGAAAACACGCCCCTGGTGCCGCGGCTGGACCGGGAGATCATCGAGAAGGCGCGCGCCGGGGGGGAGGGGCGTGAGGCGGGCGGCACGGACTGCGCCGACAAGCGCACCTTTTATCGCGACGCAGACGGAGACGGCTACGGAGATCCGAAAAAGCCCGTACAGGGTTGCGAGGCCCCCCCGGGGTTCGTGGCCAACCGCGACGATTGCTACGACCACAACCGCCGGGTGCACCCGGGCCAGCACGACTATTACGCCGTGGAGCGAGGGGACGGCTCCTACGACTACGACTGCGATGGCCGGGAGACCCCGCGGTTTACCACCCGCGCTTACTGTCGCGAAAAGGAGGCAGGGGGCTGCGCGCGGGCCTCGGGCTGGGCGCAGCGCAAGATTCCCAAGTGCGGGGAGCCGGCCGAGTTCGCCTGGAAGGTCTGCCGCGAGCAGGTGATCGTGAAGCCCCCGGAGGAGGAATCGGACGCGGGTGTGCCCAGCCAGTCCAAGGGCGCCCTGGTGCCCGGGGCGGAGCAGAAGAAGATCTACCGCTGCGGGGGGGGCAAGCTCCCCTGGAAGAAACGCCAGCTCTGTCGGTAGTCCGGGAGGCCCCCACCCAATGGGGCTCAACGCCTCTTTCGGCGCTCCCGACGCTTGAGGCGCTCGGGTCGACGCCACAGGGGGGGCCACTCGTACTGCCACGCGCCCAGCTCGATGCGCGCCACCACGCGTCCGGCCTGGTTGTAGACCCCCGGGCCGTGACGGTCCACCACCAAGCGAAAGGGCGGCGCCTGTGCAGCGTCCAGCGTCACCGTGAAGCGCTGCGGAGGCAGGGTGCCGCGACGCAGCGCCACGGCGAAGCGCACGCCGTCTGCGTCGCGGCCGATGCGCCACAGGGAGCCGGTGGCCCGGGTGGTCCCGTCCCCTTCGGCCACCTCGTAGCGCTTGCGGTCACGGTGCAACCGGAGCTGATGGGCGGGCACCCAGGCGCTGCGGATGCGCCGCGGCTCCAGCACCTCGAACCAGCGCAGGCATCGCCGCTGGGGCCCCGCGGACCCACAGACCTCTTGCTCCCCCAGCACGAGCAGCGGCTGCCAGGGGGAGAAGGTGACCCTCACGTGCGCCGCGGCGGGCAGCGTGGCCGCGGGTTGGGCGAAGCCCGGCGCGCGGGCCACCAGGAGCTCCCCGAGGGCGGGATACGGTCGTTTTTTGCCGGGGTTGAATCGGGCGAGGGTCTCCTCGTCCACTTGAATGGGCAGGGGCAGAAAGGAGGTCGGCAGGAGCACCGCCAGCTCCCGCAAACGCAGCCCCGCTTTGGCGAAGCGAGGATCCCGGCGGAGCGCGAGCCCACGCAGCACCGCCCGCGGGGCGTCGGCAAAGGGCCCGGTGATCACCTCGTGGACGGTGGCGCCGCGCGCCCCCCGCCCCTGGCGGAGAAACACGGCGTGGAGCCGCCCCCCGTCGCTGCCGGCGGCATCGAGCAGGCGGCGTACGCGCTGGGCTTCGGCCAGTCGTGGCGCTGAGAAGATCCGTAGCCATATCCGGTGTCGGGGCGTCGCGCGGGGTCGGGGTGTTGCTTGGGGTCGGGGCGTTGCTTGGGGTCGGGGCGTCGCGCGGGGTCGCGGCGTCGCGCGGGGTCGCGGCGCGGCGGTAGCCCTCGCCCCGGGGCGGGGCGTCGGGCAGGGCGCTGCCATCAGCCCCATCAGCCCCATCAGCCCCAGCCAGCGCCAGTTGGCGCGCGCAGGGCGTGGCGGCGGGGCGGATTCCATCGGCGTGGGAACCATGGGGACCGTCGGTGGGATCGGGGAGACCGAAACGCCCCCGAGGCGGGGACGCAGAGGCGCCCCCGGCGCGGGGACGCGTCAGCTTGGCTCAGCGCCCGGCTCGTCGCTGGGCAATCGTGGCTCGTCGGGCCGGGGCTGGGTGGGCTCGTCGCCGGCCGGGCGGGAGCCGGGCGCCGCGGAATCGGGCGCCGGCCGGGCCTTGGCGCCGGGCCGCGGCGGCGGTCTCCGGGCCTCCACGGTGGCCTTCTTGAGGGAAGGAAGCAGCTTGCGCAGCGCCGCCATGTTCTCCCGGTGCTTCTCGGACCAGGCCCGGAACCTCTCCGAGAGCTCGTCCTGGGCGGCCGAGACAGACTCGTTTTTCAGCTCCAGGGAGCGGTCCAGGCTCAAGTTCGCGATCCACTCGAGGGTATTCACGAGCTTCTCGACTGGCTCCTGGGTCAGGGTCGCCCGGGGGTACTCCTTGAGCACCGCGTCGGCCAGGCTCAGCAGCTTCTTGGAGGCTTGCTTCAGCTTGCCGCGCGCCTTGAGCTTCCGGGCCTGCCGGATGGTTCCCTCGATCTCGTCGGTGACCTTCGGGACCGTATAGACCTTCTTTTTGGGAGCGCACCCCGGCGCCCCCATCAGCACCAGCACGCCGAGAGCCAGGGCGGCCGTTCGGCAGGGGCGAGGCCAGCGAGCTGCGTTCATCGCGGTCGGAATCCTGCGTTGCTCATCGGTTGAGTAGGTCACGGTATTCGCCCTCCTGTTCCTCTTGCGAGCCGGGCGCTTCGGCGGCTTCGGTGCTTCGACTCGTGATTCGCACGGGAGTTGACCCGCGTACGTTATTCGAGCCCCCCGATGCTGTCAATTCCCACTCGGGCCGGGCCGCGGGGGCAGGCGGTCAGGGTCGCCGTCGCTTGGGCTTTGCGAATCCGCGCGGGTTGTGTACAATGCCCGCGATCAACATGCGCAAAAGAGGAACAGGCGAATGATGGTACGCAACGTGTTGAAATCTACGGGAGTTGTTTGCGCGCTTTTCGCTCTCACGCTCGGAAGTGGCTGCACCAAGAAGAAGATGGGCGAAGGAAAGCGTTGCCAGAAGACCTCGGACTGCAAGGACAAGCTCAAATGTGTCAACAACCACTGTACCGACTTCAGCGGCGAGCACCCGGCTTGCAAATGGTCGCTTTCGTGTCTCAAGAAGCTCTCGGAGAAGCACAAGAAGACCAACCGGGGCTACGAGGTCACGCGCTGGTACAAGAAGCTGTCCAAGGCGCCCTACAAGTCGGACTGCATGGAGATCCCGAAGCGGATCGCCTACCTGTTTTATGACAAGCCCTACGAGTGGAAGCGGATGTGCGGGCCGCCGCCGGTGGAGGGGGTGAAGAAGATCACCAACAAGAGCAACCCCTTCCGGATCAACGACAAGCAGATCAAGGCGGGGAACGTGCCGTCGGACGAGAAGTCCGAGGTCCACAAGAAACACCTGGCCTACCCCGACCTGTGCAAGGTGTGGGTGGACTTCACCCTCACCCGGCCCTTCCAGGGCTTCGTGCGCGCCCGGGTCTTCGAGCAGTACGACTGCGATGAGGAGCAGTACAAGAAGCGACTCAAGGATCCGAGCCTCAAGCCCAAGTGCAAGGCCAAGCCCTACGACAAGACCGACAAGCGCTACATCTACTACAAAAAAGCGGGCAGCAAGTTCGCGCTCAATTTCTACATCAGCACCCCGCCCGCCGTGTGCAAAAAGGAGTTTTTGAGCGACAAGACCTACAAGAGCGGCTGCTTCTGTCTCGGCATCGACGAGGACAAGCTCAAGCTCGAGTGGATCGACGATCCGTTCCTCTACCTCGACAAGGAGGCCAAGGGTCGTAAGGCCAAGGAGTAGGGACCGATCTCGCGGCCCGACCCCGGACGAGCTGCGCAGCGCCCCCCCCTTTATACCGCGGTCTACGCTCCTCCCACCGCGGTCTACGCTCCT
>CAYFWA010000002.1:0-14736 GCA_964346625.1 uncultured Myxococcales bacterium | reverse complement strand
CCCACCGCGGTCTGCGCTCCTCCCACCGCGGTCTACGCTCCTCCCACCGCGGTCTGCGCTCCTCCCACCGCGGTCTACGCTCCTCCCACCGCGGTCTACGCTCCTCCCACCGCGGTCTACGCTCCTCCCACCGCGGTACCGCGGACCCACCGGACGGTCCGCGCCACGGCCTCTTGCAGATCGATTCGGGGGACGTAGCCCAGCACCCGCCGGGCCCGCTGGTGGGAGAAGTGGAAGTCGTGTCGCATGAGGTCCACCCGGTAGCGGGTGAGCGGGGGGGCCTGGGATCGGCGGGCGAGACCCCAGGTCGCTTCCAAGGCCGCGGCCAAGCCGTGAACCGGGGCCCAGGGGAGGCTCGGTCGCCGCGGTCGCGCCCCCAGGGACCGGGCAAAGGCCTCGAAAAGCTCCGCCCAGCTCGGCGCCCCCTCATCGGAGATGACCAGGGTCTCGTAGGCCGCCTGATCCACCTCCACCGCGCGTTTTACCCCATCGGCGAGGTTTTCGGCGTAGCCGGTGCAGACCACCGCCCGCCCGCCCCGGATCAGGGGAAGCCATCCTCCCTGGATTACGCGACACAGGTTCAAGGAAAAGAGTCGATCCCGCGGTCCGAAGGGCACCAGGCCGGGGCGCAGCACCACCCCTTCGAGACGTCCCTGCAGGCGCGGGTCGAGCACGAGGTCCTCGGCGCGACGCTTGGAGTCTGCGTAGGGCAGATTGGCCCGATCCCGGGGCGTGTCCTCGCGGGCGTCGCGGTGTCCCGTGGAGTCGTGTACCGCCAGGGAGCTCATCAGCACGAGGCGACGGCAGCCCGCGTCCAAGGCGGCCCCGACGAGGTTGCGCGTGCCGCCGACGTTCACGGCGTGGATGAGCCGACGCGGCGCCCAGTCGCTGGGGATGGCGGCCAGGTGCACCACCGCCTGCTGCCCCGCGCACGCCTGGCGGAGCCGGGCCCGGTCCCGGACGTCTCCGAGCCGCGTCTTTAGGTCCAGGCCTCGCAGGTTGTCGAGGGGGGTATCTGGCTGGATCAGCCCCCGGACGCGGTGGCCGCCCTGGAGCAGGGCGCGGCAGACGTGGGAGCCGATGAAGCCGTTGGCCCCGGTGACCAGGACCCGCATCAGCCTCTGACCTCAGGGGGGGAAGTCCCATCCCCCATCGCCCCGAAAAAGCGCGGTTTTTCGGGGCTCACCCCCCAATCATCTGGGCTTCGCGTCGCTGCAGGGAAAGGCGCGGTATCGTCGTTCAACGTGTATTCGGTCCTACTTGACCCAGCAACGGTTACCATCAGCCGAGCGCCTTCCCCGTGACGACCATGTAGACGAGCAGCGACAGCACCGCCAGGGGACACAGCACCGCCAGCGCGAACACCCAGAGGTGGCGGATGCGCTGAAACCAGGCGGCCCCGGCGGTGATCTCGGCGATGGCCTGGTCGGGTTTCCAGCGCAGCATCACGAACAGGCAGATGAGCAGGGCGCCCACCGCCAGGGCGATGTTGCCAAAGATGAAATTCATCAAGTCCAAAAATCCCTGGGGCTTGCCGTCCACGGTGTATAGCTTCGATAGCCAGCCCACCCCGCCGAGGGAGAGCGCCGACGGTACCCCCAGCAGGGTGATGCCCACCGTGGCGCTTACCGCGGCGGTGCGACGGCTCAGGCGCCATTCGTCCACCAGGGACGAGGTCACCACCTCCAGCAGCGACACCGTGGAGGTCAGCGCCGCCACGGACAGCAGCGCGAAGAACACGATGGCGACCAACTGCCCGGCGGGCATGGACTGAAACTGTTGAGTCAACACCACGAACACCAGGCCCGGGCCTCCGGCCTCGGGCTTGCCCCCCAGGATGGGGAAGATCATCAACCCGGCCATCAGGGCGATGGCGGTGTCGAACACCACGACGTAGGCCCCGGCGCTGGCGAGGTTTTCCTTTTTCGAAATGTACGAGCCATAGGTGAGCATGGCGCCCATTCCCAGCGACAGGGAGAAGAAAGCTTGACCGAGGGCGTAGACGAACGTCATGCCGCTGACGTGGGTGAAATCCGGCGCGAGGTAGAACGCCAGCCCGTCGGCGGCGCCGGGCTGGGTCAGGCCGTTGATGATCAAGCCCACCAAAAGCAGCAGTAGCAGCGGCATCAAGATCTTGGTCAGGCGCTCGATGCCTGCGCGGACCCCGCCGAGAACCACGGCCATGGTGAGCACCATGAACACCACCAGGTAGCCGAGCTGCAGTCGCCAGTCGGCCACGAAGGAGCCGAACAGCTTGGCGGGGTCGACGTCGGTCAACGAGCCCCGGATTCCGTAGAGCAGATACCCCACCGTCCAGCCGGCGACCACCCCGTAGTAGCTCAGGATTCCGGCCCCCGTGAAGATGCCGAGGTACCCTACGAGCTTCCAGGCGGAGCCGGGGGCCAGCGCCTTGAAGGCGCTCACCGGGCTGCGCTGGGTGGCGCGCCCGATGGCCAGCTCGGCCCACATCACCGCCAGGCCGATGAGCATGGTACACAGCAGATACAGCAGCACGAAGGCCCCGCCACCATTTTGCCCGGTGGTGTAGGGGAAGCGCCAGATGTTGCCCAGGCCAATGGCGCTGCCCGCGGCAGCGAAGATGAATCCCAGGCGCGAGCCCCACTGACCGCGGGCGGAGGAGTCGGTGTTCATGTGCTCAAAGATACCCAAGGCTCCCGAAGGGTTCAAGCGACGAGCCCTGGTACCACAGAAGGCATAACGCCATAAAACTCCATGGAGTTTCCTCGGTGAGACCTGCTCCGCGACGCCGGCGCGCTTCTTGACACCCTTGGGGCCCGCCGCTACCCTTCAAAGCTTGGATGAATCACCGCTCCCTGCGGCCCGCGGCGTAGGGGGCGGCGCTCCGCCACATCTCCATCACGACGGCTGCGCTACGGCGCGCAGGGCGGTGTGTCGGGGCGCGGGAAAGGGTCCCCACGCATCTCCCGCCTCAGGGCGGGGAGCCCGCCCCGCTCCCGCCGAATGGACATCTGGATGACCGCTCCGCTGACCACCGCTGATCCCAGACTCGTCGAGCTGCAGCGTCGCCTGCCGGACCTGCGGGTTTCTCTGCACGCCTCCGATCGGATGGCCTACGGGCGGGATCTGTGGCCCGGGGGGCTCATTGGAGAACGCAGCACCTCTCCCGTGCGTTCTACGGCACCGGCGGCCATCGCGTGGCCCGGCTCCGAGGCAGAGGTGGTGACGCTGGTCCGCGTCGCACGGGAGCTGAAGCTGCCGCTGGTGCCCTACGGGGCCGGCTCCGGGGTGTGTCGTGGAGCCGTGTCCGAGCAGCCCGCCCTGGTGGTGGATCTGAAGCGGCTCGACTCCGAGGTGGAGCCCCGCCCCGCGGACAACCTGGTGCGCAGCCAGGCGGGGATCGTGGGCTGGCACCTCGAGGACCGGCTCAACGAGGCTGGCTTGACCCTGGGCCATTTCCCGTCTTCGCTGATGTGCTCCACCCTCGGGGGCTACCTGGCCACGCGCTCGGCCGGGCAGTGCTCGTCGCTGTACGGCAAGATCGAGGACATGGTGGTGTCCCTGCGTCTGGTCACCGGCGCGGGCGAGGTGGTGGAGACCGGCCGCGACGTGGGCAGCGGCCCCGGGCCGGACTGGACGCAATTGGTGGTGGGCTCCGAGGGGGCCTTCGGACTGATCACCGAGGCCACCCTGCGAGTGCACCCGGTGCCCGCACAGCGCGTGATGCACGCCTATGGCTTCAAACGGGTCTCCATGGGCTGCGAGGCCATTCGCCGGTTGATGCAATCAGGGCTGAGACCCTCGGTGGTGCGACTGTACGACGAGCTCGACTCGATCCTCGCCCGTTCCGGTGTTCACCGCGGCAGCGAGGGAGACGACTTGATGCGCGGGGTGTTGGCGCGGCTGGGCGAGACCATGGGGGCCACCGGCACCCTGCCCTGGCTCAAGCGCCGGGCGTTGGGCTTTGCCCTGAACCGTCCGGAAGTGGCCAACCGGCTGATGGAGCGGCTATCGCCGCGGTTGTCAGAGGATGGCTGCCTGTGCCTGGTGGGATTCGAAGGGGACCCGGCACTGGTGGAGCCCGCGGCGGCGCTCGGCCACGCGGAGCTCATGCGGTCGGGCGCCCGGGACCTGGGGTCCGACCCCGCCTGGCACTGGCTGCGGCACCGCTACCTCATCAACTTCCGGCAGTCGCAGGTTTTTGGCGCCGGCGCCTTCGTGGACACCCTGGAGGTGGCCACCACCTGGGATCGGCTCATGGGGCTGTACGAGGCGGTGCGCAAGGCCATCTCCCCGCACGCCTTCGTGATGGCGCACTTTTCCCACGCCTACCCCGAGGGCTGCTCGATCTACTTCACCTTCGTCGGCAACGCGCGCCCCAGCGAGCAGGCGCGCCGCCGCTATGACCGGCTCTGGTCGGAGGCGTTGACCGCGGTGATCCGCGCGGGCGGCACCATCAGCCACCACCATGGGGTCGGTCGCGCCAAGGCCAGCTTCATGCGCGAGGAGCACGGAACGTCGCTACCGCTGTTGCACCACCTGAAGTCGGTCCTCGATCCGGACGGGATCATGAATCCCGGAGTGTTGGGGTTGTCGTGACGGTCCCCCACGGCGAAATCACCCGGATGCTGTCCGAGGCCGTGGGGGCCGAGCATCTGTCGAGCTCGGTGGCCGATACGAGCGCTCACGCGGCCGATTTCTGGCCCCGCGGCTTGATTCGGTCGCGCGAGGAGCGCTGGCCCCCTGGACCCTCCTGGGTGGTGTGGCCCGGCGCGGCGGCCGAGGTCTCCCACGTGCTGCGGATCGCCTCGGCCTACGCCATCCCGGTGATCCCCTATGGCGCGGGCTCGAGCATGGTGGGCGGCGCCTCTCCCCGGGGGGACCGCCCCTGGATCGTGCTGAACTGCATGCGCATGAGCGATCTGCTCGATCTGGACGAGGTCTCCATGATCGCGCACGCCCAGGCGGGGATCCTGGGGGTAGAGCTGGAGGAACGACTCAACGCCCGGGGATTGAGCTTGGGGCACGTTCCCACCTCCACTACCACCTCCACCCTGGGCGGCTGGTTGTCCACCCGCAGCGTGGGGCTTCTGAGCAGCCGCTATGGCCGCATCGACGAGCTGTGTCTGGGCCTCACCGTGGTGCTCGCCGACGGGCAGGTCATCCACACCCGGGTGGCGCCGCGTCGCGCCGTGGGCCCGGACCTCGTCCAGTTGCTGGTGGGGGCCGAAGGGACCCTGGGCGTGATCACCGCGGCGCATCTGCGCCTGCATCGGCTCCCGCTGCATCGGCAGTTCGACACCTACCGGTTCGTAGATTTACGGCACGCCGGCGAGGCGCTGCGCCGGATCCTGGCCCGCGGAGTGCGACCGCTGGTGGCGCGAATCCAGGACGACCCCCGGTGGCGCCGGGAGGTGGACGGCGCCGAGCCCGAGATCAGCGACGGGCAGCCTTACCCCACCGACGGGCCCGCGCCGCTGCTCATCCTCGCCTATGAGGGCCCGCCCGAGCTGGTGGAGGGTGAAGCCGCGGTGGTGGCTGAGGTGGCCGGCGAGCTCACGGGCGAGGCCATGGGACCGGCGCCGGCACGCCGGTGGTGGGGCCAGCGCCTGGCCGGCGTCTTCCGGCTGGGACCGCTACTCTCCGCGCCGGGCGCCTTCGCGGATCAGCTCGACATCGGTGTGTGCTGGAGCGCTCTGCCGGCTCTGCACCGCCGGCTCACCTCCACCCTGACCGAGCAGGGACTGCGCGTAACCAACATCGTGGAGCACGCACGCTTGGAGGGCGTCTGTCTGAGCTGTACCTTCGCCGGGCAGGCGGAACCGGGCGGTGAGGCCCTCGCCGCCTATGACCGGGCCTGGACCACCGCCGCCGAGGTGGTGCGCCGGGAAGGGGGCTGGCTCGGCCATGTCTATGGAGCGGGGCGTCATCGCGCGTCTCTGCTCGATGACGCCGCCCAGCCACGACTGCGGCTGCTTTCGGCGGTCAAACGCAAGCTGGATCCCGCGGGCATCCTCAACCCGGGGATCTTGGGAACCGAACCATGAGTCTCGACGAGTACGCCAAGGCCCTCGAGCTTTGTACCTTTTGTCCCAAGCTCTGCCGTCACACCTGCCCGGTGGGCAACGCCGAGCGACGGGAGGCCGTGGTACCCCAGGCCAAGATGGCCATGGCCGAGCGGGTGCGCACCGGACAGGTGGATCTCACTGTCGACTCGGCGAGTGTCTTTTACCACTGCAACGGCTGTGGGCTGTGTGGGGAGTATTGCGAGCACGACGTGGACGTGACTCCGGCGCTGTTCGCGGCGCGGGCCCTGGCCACCGAGCGCGGGGTGGAGCTGCGGAGCATGAAGCAGTTCTCCGATCGGTTCTACGCTCGCAACGACTCGCTGTTGCGGGAGCTGCATCACCTGGTGGACGAGCGCTACTTCGTACAAGAGGCCCAGGTGGCGTACTTTCCGAGCTGTGACGCCATCGAGCACTGCCCGGAGGTGATCCTGGACACCCTGAAGGTGCTCGAGTCCGTGGGGGTGGACTATGTGGCGCTGCACGACGGTGAGGCCGTGTGCGCCGGCTACCCCTTCTGGGCCGCCGGCCTCGTGTCGGAGCTCAGCTTTCTCGCCAAGGAGATAGCGGGACGGCTTTCCAACTACAAGAAGGTCATTTGCGATTGTCCAGCCTGCGTCTGGGTGATGCGTTTTCTGTATCCCAAGGTGGGCGCCGCCATCGCCGCCGAGGTGATGCACGTCACCGAGTTCATGGACAACCACGTCAGTCGCATCCAGGTTTCGAGCACGGTGCCGGCGGCCTACTACCACGACCCCTGCTACCTCGGACGGTGGCTCGGCGTTTTCGACGCCCCCCGCCGGCTGATGGGGCGGGCCGTGCGCGAGATCCGCGAGTTCACCTGGAACCGGGAGCGAGGCTACTGCTGTGGGGGGGGAGGGCTGGTGCCCGACAACCTTCCCGAGGTCAGCCGGCGGATCGCCCAGCGGCGTCTCGAGGAGGTGTTGCGCTCCGACGTGCCGCTGGTGGTGTCGGCCTGTGCCACCTGCGAGCGCAATCTCGCGCGGGAGAGCGGCAACGTCGAGGTGGTGGATCTGATGAGCCTGCTGGCCCGGTCGTTGTAGCTCCGGTTTGGCGGTGCGGGGGCTGGGACTGCCCCGGTCGAGCCGATGGCGGGGACGGGAAAGGGAACCCCGATTCCCGTGTTCAAGCGGCGGCGATCGTGATATGAGGTGACCTCAACGCGGAGGCTCCAGCCCGGATTTTACGCGGCGGTCCCCGCGAGAGCCTGGGTATCAATGCCGCTTTTCGGTCGCCAGATCCTCATCACCGGCGGGACCCGGGGCTTGGGTCGCGCCACGGCGAAGGAGTTTGCCGCCCGCCGAGCCAGGGTCTGTATCACCGGGCGTCGCGAAAAGGAGGCGGTGGCCGCGGCCGCGCGGCTCGCGTCGGAGGTGGCGCGCGAGCGCCCCGACGCCGGTGAGCCGCACATCCGCGGCGTGGGCTGTGAGGTCACCGAGCTGCGCTCGGTCCAGGAGGCCGTGACCCGCTGTGGGGAGGAGCTGGGCTCGCTCACCGACGTCGTGGCCAACGCCGGTGAAGCGGGGCGCTACGGGCGTCTGGACCACCTCCGTCCCGAGGAGTGGAAATACACGTTCGCGGTGAACCTGGAGGGCACCTACCACACCTTCTATGCGGCCCTGCAGCCGATCCTGGACGCGGGGGGAGGCAGCCTCATCGGCTTGAGCGGCTACGGCGCCGTGCGCGCGGTGCCTTTCTTGAGCCCCTACTCGTCTTCCAAGGCCGCGGTGGTGCAGCTCGTGCGAGTGCTCGCGCGGGAGTTCGAGGACCACCCGGTACGCTTTCTCACCTTCTCGCCGGGCCTGCTGGAGCGTGGCCTCAGCCGGGACATCGACTGCACGGACGAGGAGTCCCACCACTATCACAACCCCTACGCTCGGGCCCTGCGCGAATACCTACGCAAGACGCCCGAGGAGGCGGCGCGCCTGCTGGCGTCGCTGGTGGATCCAGCCTACCCGGTGCCCACGGGCGCCAAGGTCTCGCTGCACAAACCCTTCGAGGTCTCCTGGGCCATGGCCCGGGCGCGACTGCGGGCGCTGCGTGGGGGCTGATCTCCCTCCCTGCTCGGGCGCCCCCCGTGCCTCGCGCTGCCTGGATGTTCCACCGCATGACTGCCGCCGAGCCGCCCTCTCGCTCAGACTCTTCGCTGTCCCGCTGGCACCGCCTGCTGCGTAGTCGCTGGGCGCTGGCCCTGCTCATCTACGGCGTGGGCGTGCTGGCCCTGGGCCGCATCCGGTCCGAGGTGGTGGGCGCCAACGACGCCTCGCGATACGCCACCATGATCGCCATCGTGGAGCAGGGGACCTACTATCTGGACGACGTGCCGCTGGCCCACCGCACCATGGACAAGGTGCAGGTGGATGGGCGGGAGCTTTCCACCAAGCCCCCCGTGCTGTCCACCCTGGGCGCGGCCCTGTACGCGGTCCTGTATCACGGCGTTGGCCTGTCCTTTGCTCACCAGGAGGGAGTGGTGGTGACCGTGATCGTGGCCGCCCTGTGCATGGCGCCCCTGCTGCTTCTGCTCTGGATGTTCTGCGCTCTGCTGCGGCGCGAAGGGGTGTCCGCGGAGCTCGCCCTGGGCGCCACCGCCCTGCTGGGGCTGGGGACCCTGTGTTTCCCCTTCGCCACGATCCTGGTCAACCACCTGCCGAGCACCACCACGCTTTTCGCCGCCTTCGTCTGCGTGCGGGAGCTGCGCGCCGGACGGCTTCGCGCGACGCCCGGCGTCTCGGCGGGCTGGCGCTGGGCCTTCGGCGCGGGTCTGGCCGGCTGCGCGGCCGTGACCTTCGAGCTCACGGCGGTGTTTCCCGTGGCGGCAGTCACGGGCTATCTCGGATATACCCTGTTCTGCGGGCCGGGCCGGCTTCAGGGTGCGAGGCGCAGCGCCCAGCGGCGGCCCTGGCTGCTGGCCGGAGCGTACGTGGCCGGGGCGGCGCTGCCCGCGGCGCTGCACCTCTGGCTCAATTATCGCACGACGGGCTCGGTGCTGCCCGTACAGCTCCGGCCGGAGCTGTGGCACTTTGCGGGCAGCTACTGGAACCAGCCCCGATCCTGGGACGCCCTGCGCGAGCCCAAGTGGCAATACGCCCTCCAGTGCTTTTTCGGCGGCCGGGGGCTGCTCACCCTGACCCCGGTGCTGCTGTTGTCGCTGGTGGGGCTGGGCTGGGGGTTGCTCCGCGGCGGCGGCGCCGCGAAAAAACGGCGCGCGGGCGCCTTCTCCGGCGGCGCTCCCGCGCGCGCCGAGACGGTGACCATCGCCCTGGGCTTCGCCGGGCTGGTGATCTACATCGTGCTGGGCACCAACAACTACGGCGGGGGGCACTACGGCATGCGATGGTTCCTCATGGCGGTGCCGCTTTTGTTTTTGTTGCTGGTGCCCGTGCTCGAGCGCTGGCAGGGGCCCACCGCCTGGGCCGGGCTGCCGCTGCTCATCCTGCCCGGCCTGTACACCGCGCAGATCTACTGGTTCGGCAAGCCCACCGTCTACGAGCTGCTGTTGATGCGCCACGGGCTGCTGGCGCTGCCGCCCTGACCCGGCGGACCCGAACGGCGGATTTGAACGGCGGATTCGAACGGCGGACCCGAACGGCGGTCCCGGCCGCGACCCGCCGATGGCCGGGTGCGCTCGAAATCCCTTGCCCGCCTGGGAGGGCTGTACTATAAGCCCATCTGGAATGTTCAGAAATTATTGAAACCGGTGCATGCGGTGCCGTCGGGACAATCAGCCTTCGTGCGAGGGGCCGTCGCTCGCGATCCCCTGGAGCACGCCATGAGCAACCCTGGTGAGACCACCGCCTCTGCTCCGGCCTCAGCCACGCCATGAGCAACCCTGGTGAGACCACCGCCGGTGAGACCACCGCCTCTGCCCCGGCCTCGACCGCGCGCGGTCTTGTGAGCCTGTGGCTGCAGGCCGTGCGGGCCTTCTCCTTTACCGCTTCAGTCATCCCGGTGCTGCTGGGCGGGGTGCTTGCCCTCGGCGCGCCTGCGCCGCGTCAGTTCTGGCTGCTGCCCTTCGCGGTGCTGGGGGGGCTGGCGCTGCACGCCGGCACCAACCTGCTCAACGACTACTACGACTTCGAGCGCGGCGTGGATCGGGAGGGGACCCGTGGCTCCAGCGGGATCCTCGTGGCGGGCTTGCTGCCCCCGGCCTCGGTGCGGGTCGGGGGGATCGCCTGTTTCGGCCTCGCCGTCGCCCTGGCCTTCCCCGTGGTGGTGCTGCACGGCTGGCCCGTGGTTGCCCTGGGCGGCGTCGGCCTGGTGGGAGGCTACCTGTACACGGGCCGACCCGTGGCCTACAAGTACGTGGCGCTAGGCGACCCCCTGGTGTTTCTGCTCATGGGGCCGTTGATGGTGATCGGGGGCTACCTCGCGGTCACCGGCACCTGGACCGCGACGGTGCTGCTGGCGAGCCTTCCCATCGGGTGCTTGGTGGCGGCGATCCTGGCCGCCAACAACCTGCGCGACGTGCGCGACGACGCCGAGGCTGGCGTGACCACCATCGCGCGCCTGCTCGGTCACCGGGGCGGACAGCTCGAGTACGCCGCCCTGGTGGTCGGTGCCTACGCCGTGGTGGGGGTCATCGCCTTCTTCGGGCTCGTCCCCGGTGGGGGCGGTGCCGGGTCGGGCCCGTTTTCCGGCTGGCTCCTTTTGCCCCTGCTCAGCGCGCCCCTGGCCGCCAAGGCGCTATCCAGGGTGCTGCGCAGCCGCCCCAATGATTCCGCGGCGCTGGTGGGCGCGGACGTGCTCACCGCGCAGCTCCACCTGGTCTTTGGCCTGCTGCTCATCGCCGCCGTGGTGCTTCAGGTGGTTTGGTAGGCCGCGTCCTCTGTCCGGGCCGCTCTCTCCGCTCGTGATCAGGCCCCGTAGATCGTGCCAGCGGCGGTGAGGGTGACGTTGGAGTGGGTGAACCGCGCCCCCTGCACCGTGGCGTTGCGCACGTCCACCGTCACCCGCGTGGTCTCCGGGCCACCGAGCACGGGCGCGCCGCCGGTCTCCAGGCGCAGCGTGAGCTCACCGTGACGGGGCGTAAACCCGTTCGCGGCGGCGGCCCCCGACTCCACCAGGGCCGTCACCAGGGCCACGCTGCCCGTGCCACAGGCCGGCTCCACGTGATCGATGGGCAGCGCGTGAGGAAACACCACCCGCACGTCCCGATCCCCGGCGGCCGCCCAGTCGTACAGACAAAAGTCCCAGGACTCGCGGCCCGTGAGCTGCTGGAAGGTGTGATGCAAGCCCAGCAGGCGCATCCGGCTGGGGCCATCGAGGGCGTCCACGTCGGCGTCGGGGAGCCGCTCACGCACCACGTCCGCGTCGAGCACCAGGAAGGTGCCCACCTGCCAGGCGGGCACGCCGTCCAGGGTCACCGGGCCCACGTGCTGGCGGCGGCACTGGGTCACGAAGGCCGAAAGATCGGCTTCCACTCGCACCCCCTGCCGGCCCGCGGCGCGGAGGCGCAGGGGAACGGGCCAGGCGTCGAACTCCAGGGTGACGTCCCAGGGCGGCAGCCGGGGCTCCAGGCCCACCCACTGCGCCACGTCGGTGTGCACCAGCGCGTGCCCCAGCACCTGGGTGAGCCCGCCGCAGGCCGGGATGAAGTCCCGCCAGGAGATGCTCACCACCCGCACCCGCACTCGGCCCGGCGCCGTACCGGGGCGCAGCACGCCCGCCTGATGCCCGTGGAGCCCCTCGGGCGAAAGCGCCGACAGCGCGAGCGCGCGGTCGGCTCCCGGGGCCATCGCTCGCCCGTCGAGCAGCACGATCCGGTTGCCGCCCATCTGGCCCTTGACGAAGGGAATCGACCTGCGCGTCATGCTCGCCCCGCGGATGCGGCAGCCGCCCTCGCTGCGTCGCTTCATCCCTTTGTACACGTCCCCCCGGACCGGGTCCACTGCGTGTCAGCGCCGGGCCGATCCCGGCCGTTCGCACCGAGACAGTACCCAGCGTAACGCAGACAGCCTCGCGCCGCGACCCCGTCCGCGGGGCTGCCCGGAACCCACGGCTGGCCGGGAGGGTTTTTTGGGCCCCGGGTCGTAGGTGGTTTAGGATGCAGAAGCAGGAGATTCGATGACCGATCCGCACCCAGGGCGCATCCGGGTAGCCGTGTTGATGGGCGGCCGCAGCGGCGAGCACGACGTGTCGCGGGGCTCGGGCTGGGCCGTGCTCGGCCAGCTTCCCGCAGAGCGCTTCGAGGTCTTCCCGGTGGTGATCGGCCGCGACGGGCGCTGGCGGTTCCCTGCGCCACAGGACGCCGACCCGGCCCACGGCGACTCACCCGGCGACGGGCTGGCGCTGCCCGAGGGGCTGCGGGCGCTGCTGGACCGGGCACCGGACGTGGCCTTTATCGCCATGCACGGGCCCGAGGGAGAGGACGGGCGGCTGCAGTCGCTTTTGCAGCTCGTGGACCTCCCCTACACCGGCTCGGGCGTCGACGCCAGCAGTTTGGCCATGAACAAGACCGTCACCAAGGCGGTCTACCGCACGGGCGGCATCCCGGTGGCCGAGGACCTGCTGTTGGAGCGCGCCCACTGGGAAGCCGATCCCCTGGCGGTGCTCGCCCGGATCCGGGCCACCTTTGGCCCGCCCTGGGTGCTCAAGACCCCGCGGCTGGGCTCCTCGGTGGGGCTCGACATCGTTCCCGAGGGCGGCGACCTCGAAAGCGCGGTGGGCCGCCTGATGGGCTTCGATCGGGTGCTGCTGGTGGAGGCCTTCGTGGCCGGGCGCGAGCTCACCGCCGCCGTGCTCGACGCCCCGGCCTTCGGCCCCCTGCGGGCCCTGCCCGTGCTCGAGGTCACGCCGGTGGACTCGGCCTTTTTCGACTACCACGCCAAGTACACCGTGGGCGCGGCCCGCGAGGTCTGCCCGGCGCCCATCCCCGACGGGGTGCGCGATCGCGTGCAGCGCCTCGGTCTGCAGGCCCACCGCGCGCTGGGCTGCCGGGGGTTTTCCCGCACCGACTTCATCTGGACCCCCGACGACCGCTTGGTGACCCTGGAGACGAACACCATCCCGGGCCTCACGCGCACCTCCCTTTTGCCCCAGCAGGCCGCCGCAGAGGGCATCGACTTCCCCACCCTGGTTTCCGGTATGGTGCTCGGCGCCCTGGATCGGGCGCCCTGAACTGGACATCTTATTCGTGAGCGGGGCCTTAGAGCTTGACCTGCAGGGTGAGGGTGGCTGCCCAGCGATCCTTGAGGTTGGGCAGGATGCTGTAGTCGAAGTCCAGCAGCAGCACGCGTTTGTTGCGCCCCCAGAAGTGGAAGGCCCAGCCGCCGATGATCCGGTGGTATTTCGTGACGCCCGAGGCGTTGGGGCCGTCGAACAGATCGTAGCGGCCGATGAGGCTCGACAGGATCCAGGGCAGCTTGATTTCGAGAAAGCCCGAGGCGCCCCAGTAGCGCACGGGGTTGCCGTTGTTGTCCAGCCAGAGCTGGGCCTCGCCCTTTTGCACCCCGCGGCCCATGATGTACTGCGCGGTGGCCACGAAGTATGGGTGCTCGTAGCTGGCCATGAAGGAGTGATTCTCCCACGCGGGGATGTCATTGCCCTCCTCGAGGTTGCCCTTGCCCCAGATGATGAAGTAGCTGAGCTGCAGGTTGGGGTGCAGCCAAAAAAGCGGCCGCAGTGAGACCCGAGCCTCCACCACCTTGTTCATGTTCTTCTCGATGGAATGATACCCGGCACCGTTGTACAGGCCGGCAGAGATGGAGCCGAAGGTGCCGGGGTAGTAGGGGCTCACCTCCTTGCGGTAGCGTGCCGGGAGCTTGCGGCCCAGCAGCACGCCGGCTTCGAGCCCCAGGTCCGCAGAGTTGTAGAGCTTGTTGCGCTCCGAGAACATGGTGCCCTGCATGCGGTAGTGGTTGATGTGCTCCTCGTAGGCCAACCACGGCATGGGCACGATGCCGAACTTGATGTAGGGCTCGGTGACCACCGGAGTCTCCACCGGCAGGATGAACTTTCCGTACAGGTACTTCACGCGGACCTTCCAGTCGCCGGTGTCGTCCTGGTAGGTGTCCATGGTGAACCGGCTGTCGAACCACTTCACGGGGCTGACCTCCACGGTGAAGTAGCCCCGGCTCACCCGAAAGTCGTTGTAGGTATCCAGCCGGCCGTCGGAGGTGCGATCGTAGCCACCGCGGTAGTGGAGGTACCACAGGGCGCCGAGCCGGAAGCCGTCGAAGAAGTGGAGGATGCGATCGAGCACCTCACCTCGGGTGCGCGCGCCGCGCGACTCGGGCGGTTTTGCTTGCTTCATCTCGCCTTTCGGCGGGGCGTCCTCATTGGGGGCGGTATCGGAGGCCCGGACCTCCCGGGGAGCGCTGGTCGCCGGTGCGGGGCGGCCAGAGGCCGCCCCCGAGGGAGCGGGGCGCGCCGTCGGGTCGGCAGGCGTGGCGTCGGCGGTAGGACGGTCGCGCGGCGCGGGCGACGCCGGCTTGGTGGGCCGGGCGGGCTGGGCCGCCAGGCGCGAGGCGCCGACGAACATGAGACCGGAGGCCAGGACCAAGGCAACGGTACGTAACGAGCTGCGTGACATGAGACGGTGCTCCTCGCTGGGGTTGACAGTGCCCCGCTCCGCGGTGGTCCCCTGGCAGCCTTTCTACGAGGGAGGTGTTAAGGAGATGTTAGGGCTCGCGCAAGAATAACTTCGGCATTCGGCCGCCGATCCATCAATTCT
>CAYFWA010000001.1:31974-38796 GCA_964346625.1 uncultured Myxococcales bacterium | reverse complement strand
CCGAGCAGTGCGAGCCGAGCACGTTTTTGAGCTGCCAGGAGCAGGGCTACTCCGGCGGCCTGCGGTCGTGCGTGGGCTGCCAGCTCGTGGGGGCGTGCACGTCGGCGTGCGGCAACGCGGTGGTGGAGCCTGGCGAGGAGTGCGACGGGGCGGAGCTCGTTGGACAGAGCTGCGCCACGCTCGGGTATTACGGGGGGACGCTGGGCTGCTCGCCGTCTTGTCAGCTCACGGTGGCCGGGTGCACGAGCTGCGGCGACGGTGTGATCGACGCTGGCGAGGATTGCGACGCGACGGCGCTGGGAGGCCAGACGTGCGCGAGCGCCCTGGGGTCGAGCTACTCCGGCACGCCGACGTGCACGGCCACCTGCGAGCTGGACCTCTCGCTGTGCACCGCCCCGGTGAGCTGCGGCAACGGCTCGCTGGAGTCGGTCAACGGCGAGGAGTGCGACGGGGCGGCGCTGGGGGGCCACACGTGCGCGACGCTGGACCCGGCGCGCTACGACGGGGGCACGCTGGGTTGCCACGCGAACTGCACCTTCGATGTCGCCGGTTGTCACGAGATGGATCCTTGCGGCAACGGGGTGGCCGAGGTCGCCTTCGGGGAGGCGTGCGACGGAGGGGATCTGGGCGGGGAGAGCTGCAGCAGCCTGGGCTACCCCGGTGGGAGCCTGGGGTGCACGGGGCAGTGCACGCTGGATACGTCGGGCTGCGACCCGGTGGTGAGCTGCGGCAACGGGGTCATCGACGCGGGGGAGGAGTGCGATGGCACCGAGGTGGGCTCTCAGACGTGCGAAGGTCTGGGGTTTTTCGGCGGGGGGCTCGTGTGCACGGGGCAGTGCACGCTGGACACGTCGGGCTGCGATCGCTGCGGCAACGGGAGCATCGACGCGGGGGAGGTGTGCGACGATGGTGTGAACGACGGGAGCTACGGAGGCTGCGCGCCTGGATGTGGGGCCTTGGGGCCGCGCTGTGGAGACGGGACGGTGCAAGGCGGCAGCGGTGAGGAGTGTGACGGTGGCATCGGCGGAGAGGGCTGCACCACCATCGGTCAGGGCTACACGGGGGGGACGCTTTCGTGCGGCGGTGGGTGCCAGTGGGACACGAGCGGATGCACGGTGGATGCGGGGCTGAGCTGGATGACAATCGGTGGTGGCTCTTTCGACATGGGGAGCACGAGTGGGGATTCGGATGAGGAGCCTGTGCACACGGTGACGTTGCCGGTGTTCGAGATGACCGAGACGGAGGTGACGGTGTCGCAGTACGGGGCGTGCGTGACGGCGGGCTCGTGCACGGCGCCTGGCACGGGGACGAATTGCAACTGGAACGACTCAGGGTACGACGATCACCCGGTGAACTGCGTGGACTGGCAGCAGGCGGTGGACTTCTGCGCGTGGGCGGGGGGCAGGCTACCGAGCGAGGCGGAGTGGGAGTACGCGGCGCGATCTGGTGGTCCGTCGTCGAGCTACACGTATCCGTGGGGGACTGCGACGGCGACCTGCAGCTACGCGGTGATGGACGATGGAGGGGACGGCTGCGGCACGGGCCGGACCTGGGCGGTGTGCGGCAAGCCGGCCGGGAACACGAGCCAGGGGCTGTGCGACATGGTGGGGAACGTGTGGGAGTGGGTGGAGGATGACTGGCACTCGGATTACACGGGAGCGCCCACGGATGGTAGCGCATGGGTGGAAAATCCACGCGGCACGTACCGGGTGATACGTGGCGGCAGCTTCGACTACGTCAACGCATATTTCCTGCGCGCTGCGAATCGCTACGACTACTATCCGCCACACTCGCACTACTTCCTCGGTTTCCGCTGTGCAAGGTAGGAGCCCCTGAAGACCTGGAACCCTGATCCCCGGATCGGGCCGCGGGTAGCGACCCTTCTGCCTGGAGCCGGGGCCGTCCCGCCGAGCAGGGGCTCCCCTCGCGCGGGTGCAGGGCGGAGCCCTGCTCGCGCTGCCCGCTCGGGCGAGCGGGGCTCGAGCTGTCGACGGGCCCGATTGGAGCGCAAGCGGTTCGCCCGGAAGATGCGGCGGCTGCAGAGGCGCGCCGCGCGCTCGCCGCAGGCCGAGGATCGCCTCGTGCACGTCGCCCGAAGCCGCACTCGATCGGATGGTGTACGCCGTCACGAACCCGGTGAAAGCGGGCCTCGTCAAAAAGGCGTCGCAGTGGCCGGGCTGGGTCACGGCCCCGCAGGAGCTCGACGGGCGGCCCCTCACCGCCAAGCGCTCGGGGTTCTCTGGAAAGTTTACTCAGGGAGGTGACGCCGTGGTACTTTTGGCCCTCCCTCCGAGGGAGGTTCCGATGCACCGCTGCTTGACCATCCTCGCGCTCTGCGCTGTCACCACAGGACCGGCCCACGCGGCCCAGGGGCGCCCCGCCGCTCCCGCCCGTGCTTCCGCCAACCCCTGCGCTTTTGGGGCGCCACAGACCAGTCGCGCCGGGATCGCCATCAAGCGCATCGTGCGTGGCCACAGCGTCATCGGCTATGACGTTGTGCTACGCGCCCCGCGATGGGCCTGCGAGGTGGTGATCAAGGGCGAGACCCTCGACCAGGGGAGCCCCCCGGCCCAGCTACAGCCGGACCCCCGACTAGCGCGGTCCGCGCAGGTGAGCCTCGCGGACCTGCGTCGGCGCAAGCTCGTGCCCGGCTTCCTGCTGGATCCATTCGCGCTGCGGGGCGCCAGCGCCCTCCCGCGTCGGTTCCTGTCTAACGTGGTGGCTCTGCGCTCGAAGCACTCCCTGGCGCGCTATTTCCGCAAACGGAAGGCGGGGAACCCGCTGCATCGCCTGCACGAGCACGCGCGGGACTGGGCGGACAAGTACAGGCAGGTGTGGGTCGTCACCGGCCCCATCTTCGGTCGCCCCGCCATTGGCCGCCCCGGGGCCCCTGCGGTGCCCACGCACTTTTTCAAGATCCTGGTGCGGCGTGACCAGTGGCGCACCAAGACCCTGGCCCTGGTGGTGCCAAACCGTGCGCGTCGGCCACGCGAAACCCTCCGCTCTCGCCGACGCTCCATCGCCTGGGTGGAGCAACGCACCGGGCTGCGGTTCTTCCCGAAGATGCCGGCCGCGCGCGCCCGACGAGTCAAGGCGCGCAAGGGGGCGTGGTGGCCCCTGCCCTTGCAAATCGAGGACAGCCTAAGCGCCCTCGGCGGAGGAAGTCGACAATCCCACGGCTTCAGCGTCGGGAAATACCCCCGGGCCAAGGCGCGGGTGTTCATGGCCCGAGCCACGGTGACCGGCGGCGGGCTGGACAAGGCCACCATCCGGCGGGTGGTTCGCCGCCACCTGTTGGAGCTGAAAACCTGCTATCAGCGGCACGGGCTCAAGACCAACACCCGCCTCAAGGGGATGGTCGCGGTGCGCTTCGAGCTCGGCGCTCGAGGCACGGTGGCGTCGGCGGCGTTACACAAGACCACGCTAAACCACCTGGCCACCGAGACGTGCATCCTCGGCGCTGTACGCAAGTGGCGCTTCCCCATCCCCGAGGGCGGCTTGCCGCGGATCACCTACCCCTTCCATTTCGCGCCGCCCACGCCGTAGCGAACTCCGGCCTCTAGAGGTCTCGGTGAAGGGGTGCTTGAAGACGTAATCGGGTTCCCGCGGCGGGTTCCCCCGGACCTCACCCGGCATGCGCTCCGAGAAAAACCAGCAAAAACAATCTCTTCTGGCTTGATTGCGCCCGCGAGGTGAGGGTTCATGGACGGTACGAACCGCATCCCCAGGAGCCGTCGCCCCGATGTACCGGATCCGCGCCATGCCCTTGCCACCTCGCCCGAGCTGCTCGACGCGATGCTGGAGGGGTTCCTCGAGGCGATCGCACAAGATGGCGACGCTCCGCCGAGCGCGGCGGACATACGGACCAAGGCCGCAACGGTCGCTCGCACTGCGCTCGCTGGAGCACTCCGGCGTTCGGGGCCCGATCCGCCCCACCGGCCAGGCGGGCATCCGGACCTCGTCGATGTCGACGAGGTCGCTAAGGCGGTGGGGGTGTCTACCTGGGCGGTGTACCGCTGGGCGGCCCGTGGCCGGATCCCGAGCATCCGCGCCGGCCCACGGCCCCATCTCCTTCACCATGCGCCGGGATGGCACCCCGCGCCGCCTGCCGCACACCGAGCTCAAGAACGCCACCATCAGAAAAGAGCCTCCAGTGCCTCAAGGCCCTGCTCAACCTCGCCCACCTCGAGGGTGTGCTCGGGCACCCGCCCCGGATCGACATGCTGCCCGAGGACGACTCCAAGCCCGTCGTCCCGCCCTCCGAGGCCGAGTACCACTCCCTCCTTGACGCCTGTGAGAAGTTCCGCGACGTCGCGCCGCTGCTGCCCGAGGTCGTGGAGCTCACCGCCCTCACCGGCCTCCGCCGCGCCGAGGTCTTCAACCTCCTCTGGTCCTCGGTGGAGCTCGACCGCCAGGTGATCCGCATCGAAAGCGCGCGCCGTGGCCGCCGCGTGAACGGTCAGGCCTGGCGCCCCAAGAACGGCAAGTGGCGCGAGGTCCCACTGGAGCCCGTCGCCCTCGATCTCTTGCAGCGCCTCCGCGACCTCGTCCCCCACGGGCCCGACGATCCGGTCTTCCCGAGCCGGGGAGGGGCCCCCTACGCCCGCATGGACCGCGCCCCCGAGGCCGCCGGCAAGGGCTACTTCCCCGACGCCGTCGCCGCCGCCGGCCTCTTCGGCGAGGAGGTGAAGCTCCTCGACTTCGGCATCTCCAAGGTCCAGTCCGGCCAGGCCGACGACATGAAGCTCACGCGCACCGGCGCCGTGCTGGGCACACCGTACTACATGAGCCCGGAGCAGGCCGAGGGTGCGCGGGAGGTGGACCACCGCACCGACCTGTGGGCCGTGGGGGTGATCCTCTACGAAGCCCTGACCGGCGAGGTGCCCTTCCGCGGGCAGACGTACAACCAGGTGATGCTGCAGCTCATGATGAAGGATCCCGCGCCGCCCCGGGACCTCGTGCCCGGCCTGCCCGCGGCCGCGGAGGCGGTGATCCTCAGGGCGCTGGAGAAGGATCCGGCGCGCCGGTGGGCCGCCGCGGCAGAGCTGCGCGAGGCGCTCAGAGCCTGCGTCCCCGCGCTCGCGCCGCGCGAGACGCCCGCGCCGTCCACCCTCGCGCCCGGCCTGCTGGACGGGCCGGGATCTCCAGGGCCCATGGAGGGCCAGATCGGGACAGGGGCCGGCGCCTCCCTGGCCACCTCGAAGTCCGAGATGGCCGGCGCGAGCGGCTCACTCGTATCTCTCGCCGGCCCCGGCGCTTCGTCTGCGCGCCCGGTCGCCTCCGCCACGGATGCCCGAGCACCTGCCGGCGAGCCGTCCGCGCTGGACCACACCCTCGCCCCGGCGGCCGACCTCGGGCGGCAGAGCGCGCTCCGTCTCCCCAGCCCGGGCCGGCGCCGCCTCGCTGTGGTCGCCGGGGCGGTGGCAGCTCTGGCGGTCGTCGCCGTGATCCTGTTTTTCGCCCTGAGCGGCGGTCGCGGCGACAGGAGGCCGCCTCCTGCCGGCTCCTCCACACCTTCCAATGCCGCCGCCTCCGGTGCCCCACACGCTGACGCCCGCCCCGGAGGCTCAGTCACGGCGACACCGCTTCCCATGCGCCGTGCTCCCGGCGCGCCCATGCAGGCCCTGCTCAGCATCGAGCTCGCGGGCCTGCCCACGGGCGCCACCGTCGAGCTCGACGGACGGCGCGCGCGGCCGCCGCTCCATCTGCCCGCCGACGGCGAGCGGCACGTGCTCGAGGTCACCGCGCACGGCTACCACCCGTACACCAAGCCTTTCGTGGCCCGCGCCGGGCTCCGGTCGCTCACCCTCAGGCCCCGGAGGCGGCGAGGCTCACGCCGGGTCGGACCGAGGGCGACGGAGCGGCCGATGACGCGGCCGACGACGCCCGCCATGCGGGATCGCGCGCTGGCCGATCCCTACCGCCAGCGGCCCCGGCCCGGCCGCGCCAGCCAGCCATGCGCCCGGGCGGTGTGTTCTCCGACCCCTACTGACGAGCGGTCATCGAGCATCCCCACCAGGATACCGCTAGGCACGGGCAAAAACGTCAACTGAAAAGACACTGGCTCGACTGGCCGTCGCTTCGCAGGTATACTTGCTTGTGGATTGATGATTTGGAGGCTCACCTTTCCTGCGATGCTACAATACGTTCGGAGGCAACGATGAGCACACAGCCGTTGGCAGATCAGATCAATCGTCTCACCACGGACGAGAAGTTGGAGCTGCTCTATCGCCTCTGGGACGAGATCGCGCGAGAGCTGGAGGCACGGCCGGCCACGGACGCCGAGCGCCGATACCTCGATGACCGGCTGCGCGACATCAGCGCCGATCCGCGTGGGAGCCGCACCTGGGAGGAAGCTCGCGACGAGTTGCTGGCCACGCGATGAAGCCCCTACACATCGCCGCGCTGGCCGAGGACGAGCTCCGGGAGGCGATAGACTGGTATAACGGCCAAGCCCCGGGGACTGGTCGACGCTTCGTCGAAGCGATAGGCGTGCTCCTGGACCGAATCCGCGAGAATCCCCGCCTCTACTCGGTGGTCCACCTGGATATCCGCCGAGCCATCGTGCCGAGATTCCCCTACGGGGTGTTCTATCGAGATGGACCGGAGGCCATCCTGGTAGTGGGAGTCGTGCACATGCATCGACACCCTGACACCTGGAAGCGGCGCTAGCGTCGGCAGCGTGGCGTGACCGACGAGGTCATCACCGAGCACATCGAGAACCAAGCGCATGAGGACGACTCCTCGTTCCGTGTAGAGGGCGAGCCGGACCCGTAGGGGACGGCTCGAACTGGACGTCGAGCGGTTGCGCGAGCTGCACAG
>CAYFWA010000001.1:31016-31874 GCA_964346625.1 uncultured Myxococcales bacterium | reverse complement strand
ACGGCGACGGCGACGGCGACGGTTACCGCGGCACGGGTTGCGACGATGCGGAGGACGCGTGCGACGGGGACGGCTCGAACTGGACGTCGAGCGGTTGCGCGAGCTGCACAGACGGCGACGGCGACGGCGACGGTTACCGCGGCACGGGTTGCGACGATGCGGAGGATTGCGACGACGCGGCGCCCGGGGTGACCGGGGCGTGTGACGCGAGCGGCTGCCCCGCGGGCTGGGTGTACATCCCGGCGGGGGCCTTTGAGATGGGGTGTCAGAGCGGCGACGCCTGCTGGGATGGCTTTTTTGCCGCCGAGAGCCCGCGCCACACGGTGACCCTGTCTGCGTACTGCATCCAGCAGACCGAGGTGAGCGTGGGTGCTGGACTACTACGATGATAGCTACTACACGAGCTGCCAATGTGGTAGTGGGTGTGCAACTGACCCACTGAACGACTGTTCAAACCCCTTCGGCGCCCGGGTGGTCCGCGGTGGCGGCTTCGGCTACAGCGGCACGCTCTACCTCCGCGTGGTCTACCGCGACAGCTACGTCCCGTCGGGTCGCGACAACAACCTCGGGTTCCGTTGCCGCAGCACCGCGCCCAGGCATGGGGGATCCCTCTTGCCCGGCGGGCCGGAGCGTCGCGGTCAGCCCGGCCTTGATCCGGGCGCCCGCGGCGGAGCGCCCGGCGGGGTCCCGCGCTGCCGCGCCCGGCCGCGCCCCTTTTGGGGGCCGGTCACAGAGCTCGGCCCGGTAGCCGGCCAGTAGGGGATGGCGGACGCAGGCCCGCTCCCGATCTCGACCGTCGGCTACCGGGCATTTATCGATGCTCGCGCTGGGTTTTCGGATCGGAGCTGATCAGAACCG
>CAYFWA010000001.1:26511-30916 GCA_964346625.1 uncultured Myxococcales bacterium | reverse complement strand
GCCGCCCAGGCTCAGAACCGGCCGCCCAGGCTCAGAACCGGCCGCCCAGGCTCAGAACCGGCCGCCCAGGCTCAGCCCGGCGCCGCCGGGCCCGATCACGGGCGTCAGGGTCACCCGCTCGGCTCGCCGTCCCTTGCGACCGACGATCAGGAGCACGGTGCCGGTGACCAGGGCCGCGGCGCCCACGCCCGCGGCGACCCAGGCGCCGGTGCGGTAGCGGTCGAAGGCGTCGGCGCGGCCGCTGAGACCGGGCTTCCATTCGGTGCCGGGATCCGCGTTCTCCACGGCGCTCCGCTCCCGGTCCGCCAGATCGCCGAGCACCCCGGCGACCACGGCGAGGGCCGCGCCGGTGCCCACCGCGGTCCAGCCCGCGACGCCGAGCGCACGGCCGGGTTGCGGCCGGGTTGCTGTCTGGGGAGGCGGCTTCACTCCCCCAGGGCGAGGGCGCGCGCGCCGCCGTGGCCGCGCCCGGGTGTCCGTGCGCCCGGGCGCCACGCGCCGGGGCCCGACCCGCGCCGGCAGGCGGGCGCGCAGGCGGTGGATGGCCGCCTCTACCGCGCTCCGGTTCGAGGCGCCGGGCAGGGCCCGCAGGTAGGCCTCGTAGGACCGCAGGGCGAGGGCCATCTTGCCCACCCGCTCGGCCGACCGGCCGATGTTGTAGAGCGCCATGGGGTGGGGCGCGAGCCCGTAGGCGCACTGCCAGGCCCGGATGGCCGCGAGGTCCCGCCCGGCCTGGTAGTGGGCCACCGCCTGCCGCCACTGCTGGCTCGCCAGCCGCTTGGCCGCGGCCGCATCGGCGGGCCGCGCCGGGCACCTGGTGTCCGCCCGCACGGCAGAAGCTCCGGACAGCAGCAGCAGCCCGATCGCTGCGACCATCAAAGGCATTCGGGCTCGGTCATGCACGCTCACCTCCCAGCACATCGACATGCTCGATGCGGATCCCAGTAGACATCAGGAGCCCACCCGTGACAAGCCCGCTCGCTGTCGGATCCGAGCTGACGACTGATCCGTTTGCGGGGAGCCGACCGATCGTCCGGGCGTCCAACCAGTCCACTCGAATCTTCGGGTTCGCCGAACCTGAAGAGCCCCGAAGTGCATCAAAATTGCATCACCCCGGATCTGGGGGCTCGGAAGTGGGGCGGACGTGCATCAGGCTGGCGGGCGGGGCGGGACGCGGGGGCGGCGGGAAGTCCGCGATTCGAAAAGGAAAGGCCCAGGCGTTGGCCTGGGCCTTTGGGAGTAGCGGGGACAGGATTTGAACCTGTGACCTTCGGGTTATGAGCCCGACGCGGCCTTGTGTGATTTCAGTAAGTTAGCGAGTTCTTTGGACGCCGCATTGGACTGAGTAGGCCCCAGTAGGCTGGTCTGGACCCATTGGACGGAAAAAGTGCATCAGAAGTGCATCAGCCCGTTTGCTTCGTGCATCACGGATTTCGTCCAATCGGGCCGTCTCGGTCCAATGCAGGCCATGGAGCACCGCGTCAATGCGCGAGCTTCTGGACCTCTTCCAGGGGGAGGTCGGTAGCGTCGGCGACATCGGCTGGGCTCATGCCCTTGGCCAGCAGCTTGCGGGCGACCTCCAACTGGTTTTGCCGGCGACCCTCGTCGCGTCCCTGCTCGAGGAGCTTCTGACCGTAGGTCTTGGGCAGATCCTGTGCTTCGGTTCCCATGGGTTTCAATGCCTCCGAGAGACTCTCCTGGGTCGCCTCCGGGTTCACCAACATCACATATTGTACGAGTAGGCCAAGGTAGTGCAAGCCCGGCTTGCCCTTGGACAGGAGGACCTCGAGATCCTCCTTGCGCTCGAAGATGATCATCCAGCGATCCGCGGTTCGCCCGAGCTTCAGCGTGATCAACGTGAGCCGCGCGATGCCCGGGCCCGATCGCACCTGCGCCGGATCCTCGGGCACCACCTCGAGCAGGTACCGTTGCTTCGGCAGGTAGGGCCGAAGCGCCTCGCGCGCCGCCGCGGTGACGCCGTCCAACGCGAAGAGCTCTTCCAGCTCCTCGGGCGCGGTCCACTCCGCCTGACCGTGGTAGAGCACCAGCACGATCACGGGCGGCAGGCGCTGCCCGGGGTGCTCGCGAGTTCAGTCCTCGAGCAGGCGCGACGAGTACCGATGCGCTCTCCAGGACATCAATTCGTCCACGGTGCTCTGGTGCTCCCAGATCGTGTGTAGCAGCACGCTCTCGGTCTGTCCGTCGGTGGCGCCGGTGCTGCGGAGCGGAACGGAGTGCACCACGTCGGGGTGGCGATCCCGCAGGGCCTCGTCCACCCAGCTCCCGGGTACGTGCTGGGCCTTCGACAGGTCGAGCGCCGCCACGAGCTCCGAAGGCAGGCGCACCGCGAAGTGCGCCACCGCATTCGACGGGTCGCTGAACACGGCTTTGAACAGCTTGTCGTGCGGAGCGTTCGCCATGGGCAACTTGTCGCATGGCGCCAAGGGACGGTCAAGGGAGGTAGAATCGACGCCATCACTGGGAAGAGGAGCGTTCCGATGGAAGCCGAGGAAGCGTTGGCTCTGGTCTCCGGCAAGGTCGACCAGGAGCTGCTGCTGCGAAACGAGTATCTCGCGGCGGAAAACGAGATCATGCGCTCGAAGATCCCCGGGCGCGTCCAGATGACCGACTCCGAGAGAATCCGGCTGGCCGAGCTCGGAAAGAAGCTCGGTCACAAGGCGCTCGCCGACGTGGCCAACATCGTCAAACCGGAGACCGTGCTCGCTTGGTACCGACGCTTGGTTGCCGCCAAATTCGACGGCACCGCCAACCGGGGCAGGGCCGGGGGCCGGCCCCCTGTGCAGCCCGAGGTGGAGGAGCTCGTGGTGCGCCTCGCCCGTGAAAATCGCACGTGGGGCTACGACCGCATCGCGGGTGCAGTCCAGAACCTCGGCCATGACATCAGCGACGAGACCGTCGGCAACATCCTGCGCCGTCGCGGCATCCCACCGGCGCTAGGACGCAAGCCCAAGATACCCTGGGCCGAGTTCATCGCCTCGCATCAGGACACCCTCGTCGCCGCTGACTTCTTCACCGCAGAGGCTCTCACCCCCATGGGCCTGCTCACGCTCTACGTCCTGTTCTTCATCCACGTCGGCACGCGCCGCGTTCACATTGCCGGCATCACCCATCACGTCACCGAAGGCTGGATGACCCAGACCGCCAGGGAGCTCACCATGGAGGACTGGGGCTTTCTGCCCAATCATCGTTGCACCCACCTGATCCTCGACCGCGACCCGAAGTTCAGCAGAGCGTTCCGGCGGAGCCTTCGGTACTCCGGCATCAAGATACTGCGGCTCCCGGCGCGCAGCCCCGATCTGAACGCCTTCGCGGAGCGGTTCGTGCGCACCGTGAAAGACGAGTGCCTCTCGCAGCTCGTGCTGTTCGGCGAGGAATCGCTGCGTCGCGCCCTGGATCAGTTCCTGCTCCATTATCACGAGGAGCGAAACCATCAGGGTGTGGGCAATGTGCTGCTGTTCCCCAATGAAGAATCGCCGTCCGTGCCGTCGTACTCGCCCGCCAAGCCTGACTACGAGACGTCGGGATACGACCCACCCGGTGAAATCCAACAAACTCCGAGGCCGCGACCCGCGGTGTGCAAGTCTGAGCGCACCTCGCCGACCTCGGACCGCAGGACTTCGCGATGTGTGGGCGCGGCTTCGCCGCCAGCCCCGCCGTCTGGTGGTGAAATCTGCTGTCGAGAGCGGCTTGGCGGACTGCTCCGATATTATTACAGAAAGCCGGCAATTCATGGCCGCGTACAGGAATCTGGGCCGATTTGCAGTTCATCTCATTGATTCCATGGAGGAAACCAGCAAAATGGTTTTTTGACCTCACGAGGTATCAGCGCAGCGTGGACCTGCGCCGTTCTCCCATCTCATTCAGACCATCTTCCCACCTACCCGCCTCCGCCGACCTCCACATCGACGTCGCCCCCGCCCTTCGCCACAGCCCTCTCGCCCGGGGCTCCCTGTCCCAGCGGCGGCGTCCGGCTCAAGATCTCCTCCCGCATCGCCTCCATCACCGCCGCATCATCCTGAAACTCCGGCAGGAGCTCCTTGAACAGCTCCCGTACCACCTCCAGGCTCGCCTGACCTTGCCGGCCACCCTTTGGCTCTCCCGTCTCCGCCTCCGACAGGCACGCTCCCCCTCCGGATCGCTCGCGCCCCATCGGGAACCACAGAACGAGTCCTGATCCCCGGCGCTGCGCAACGCTGCAGGGAAACCCGTCATTTCACCGTCATTTCACCGTCATTTCACCGTCATTTCAGCTTGCTAAAAGGGCACGCCGTACTCGAGCTGCGGCCCCGGATCCGGCCTCCGCGGCCTGCGAACCGGCGGTGGGGCCGGGGCGGCGTACTCGGGTTGTGGCCCCGGATCCAGGCGCCGATCCGGCGGCGGAGCG
>CAYFWA010000001.1:0-26411 GCA_964346625.1 uncultured Myxococcales bacterium | reverse complement strand
GGTCGCGACGGTTCGGTCCCCACCGAGGCGTCAGCGGGAGGGGGCTCACGGGTCGGCGGAGCGGGTCGCGACGGTTCGGTCCCCACCGAGGCGTCAGCGGGAGGGGGCTCACGGGTCGTCGGTGTGGGTCGAGGAGACTCGGTGGCCGGTTGGGGGCAGGCCACCAGGCCCAAGGTGCTCCCAGCGGCCAGCGCGACGGCCATCGCGACTCCCACACCGCGTCTCTGCGGATTCGAATCACGCCCCTCGCTTCGGTGGGGTTGCCCTTCCACCTCCTCCATCACCTCATGTAAAAGCCGTCTCATTTCTTGATCGTTCATGACTCACTCTCCGCGTGCCTCTACGGGCTCCTGTCGCGAAAGGGCTTCAAGCAGACCCCGTCGCCGTCGCCGTCCTCGTGAACGAGCCGGTGTTCTCACCGCGCTGGTTGAGCTGTAACGCACTGCCTCAGTAAGAGGTCTCGTGCGCCAGAAATCAACCCCGGTGAGGTACCCCACTGAGGTACCCCGGTACCCCACCCGGTGAGGTACCCCACCCAGGTACCCAACACCGGGTGAGGTCCCGCCCGGGAAAGGTTCCGTTCGCCGGAAATCAACCCCGGTGAGGTACAAACACACCGCAACCCCGGTGAGGTACACACACCCCAGGAAAGGTTCCGTTCGCCGGAAATCAACCCCGGTGAGGTACACACCGAATGCCCGCTTTCGTTAGAAAAGTGGCCATTGAAATCAGTGGTTTGCGGCGGTCGGGGCCTTTCGGCGGTGTTTGCGTGAACCGGCAGGGGCAACCGAGAGCGCGAAACGCTACCGCGAGGCGAGACGCCGCGAGACTCTCGGCCGCAGCATTTCTCAACCACGCTAGTAACGACTGCTTGACTTGTGGTGGCGGACTGGTAAAGGATCCGTTCCTAGGCGCGGCCTATGGGTACACGACCTTTACCAGCGAGTGAATCATGTCGAAGCGAGAGACGGGACGGTACGAGAGTACCTCGGCGGGGGGCGAGCAGGTCCGGGCCTTTGTGCCCCATGCGCTGCCTCCAGCTGAGCCTCCGCTCGTCATCGAGGGCGAGCTGGCGGAGCGGGTGCGTGCCGCGGAGCAGGCACTCGTGCGGCTCGAGCTGGCCGGCGAGATGGTGCCGTCGCTCGATTGGTTCATCTACGCCTTCGTGCGCAAGGAGGCGGTCCTCTCGTCCCAGATCGAGGGCACGCAAGCGACGCTGATGGATCTGCTCAACTACGAGGCCAAGAGCGACGCGCCCCCGCCGAACGCGGATGTCGAAGAGGTCTGCAACTACCTCGACGCGCTGACCTTTGCCCGCGAGCAGCTCGCCGATCCGTCCGGACTACCGCTCTCGATGCGGCTGCTCAACGAGACGCACCAGCTCCTGCTCCGAGGGGTTCGCGGCGAGAACAAGCAGCCTGGAGAGGTTCGACGCAGCCAGAACTGGATCGGAGGCAGCCGACCCGGCAACGCGGCCTACGTGCCCCCGCCCCCGAACCTGCTGCCTGAGGTGCTCTCGGCGTTCGAGCGCTACATTCACGCCGACGACTCGCTCCCGGCGGTGGTCCGTGCGGGTCTGCTCCACGTGCAGTTCGAGACCATCCACCCCTACCTTGACGGCAACGGTCGCATCGGCCGCTTGCTGGTGACCCTTCTACTCGAACACTGGCGCCTGCTCACGCGCCCGCTGCTCTACCTGAGCCTCTTCTTCAAACGCCATCGGCAGGAGTACTACCGCCGCCTCAACGCGGTGCGCGTCGACGGCGACTGGGATGCGTGGCTGGACTTCTTCCTCGATGGGGTGGCGACCATCGCCGACGAGGCCGTCGCGACCTCGCGCGATCTCTTCACTCTGGTGACCGCCGACCGGCAACGCGTCATCCACCACACCGGCGTCAACCTGCTCGCCGTACAGCTTTTCGAGCGCCTCCCCAACAAGCCCATCGTCACCGCGCCGTGGGTCGTCGAGGCGCTGTCGACGACGAAGCCCACCGCGGGCCGTGCCATCGAGGCGCTCGAGGCCGCCGGCGTCCTGGTGGAGACCACCGGCAAGAAGCGCGATCGCGTTTACGCGTATCAGGCCTACCTCGACCGGCTGCGCGCGGGGACCGAGCTCGGGGACGAAGGGTGACCTCGGTGGCGCAAGGATCCTCACCAGCTGGTCCACGGCGCTGTGCGGACCGAGCTCCGGACGCTGCTCCAAAAACGACAGCAGACACGGCAGGTGATGCGATAGAAGCTGTTGCTGATGAGGCCCTGCGCTGTCCTGCGCCTTCCAGTAAGCGTCCAACTGCGCGGTCGAGAGCTGGCCGAAGACCACCTCCCGTACTGTGCGGAAACTCGATCCACGCGGATTCGCAGCGATTCAGCCTGCCGGATATCGACACGGCAGATTCACGCCATCGCCGGTCAGCCGACCGTGGATTCGCCCTCACTGACCGCTTGCGCCGTATCGCACCATGCTCGAAGATCCTCAGATGAACGCCATGCCGCCCGCGCTCCAGTTTCTGCTGCTCACCTTCGCCGGTTGGGTCAACCGTAGGCAGCAGAGGGTCATCGACTACCTTCTCGAGGAAAACCGCGTCCTGCGAGAGCAGCTCGGTGGACGCCGCCTCCGGCTGACTGACACCCAGCGCAGGGGCCTGGCTGCAAAAGGCAAGCTCCTGGGCCGCAAGCTTCTCGGTAAGGTCGCGGGTATCGTGACGCCGGACACCATTCTGCGATGGTACCGCCAGCTCATCGCCCGGAAATATGACGGCTCGACACGTCGCACACCGGGCAGGCCCCGAACCCAACAGGACATCGAACAGCTTGTCATCACGATGGCGAACGCATGTGGGGGGCGGTCCAAAACGCCAACCCCACCTGGGGATATACAAGGATCCGCGGCGTCCTTCGAAACCTCGGCCACGAGCTCGGCCGCACTACCATCAAGCGCATCCTGAATGACGCCGGCATCGTGCCGGCACCTGAGCGTGGCGGAAGGACACCGTGGAAGACCTTTCTCAAGTCCCACTGGGAAGCCCTCGCAGCGACGGACTTCTTCACCGTCGAAGTGCTGACGCTGCTCGGGTTGGTCCGCTACCACGTACTGTTCGTCATCGAGCTGTCCACCCGCCGAATCGAGATCTCCGGCATCACGGTGAACCCGACAGGGGCGTGGATGATGCAGGTCGCTCGAAACCTCACCGACGAGGTCGACGGCTTCCTGCGTGACAAGCGCTACCTGATCCTCGACCGGGATCCGGTGTTCACTGAAGCCTCCGAGAAGATGCTGGGTGACAGCGGTGTGAACCTCGTGCGTCTTCCGGCGAAGAGCCCCAACCTGAACGCCTACGCCGAGAGATTCGTGCTCTCGATCAAGTCCGAGTGCCTGAACCGAATGGTAATTCTTGGTGAGGGTCACCTCCGCCGGGCCGTTCAGGACTTCGCGGATCATTATCACGGTGAACGAAACCACCAAGGCCTGGACAACGAGCTCATCGCGCCGGCAGTGGCTGAGCTCGAAAATGAAGGCCCTGTTCGGTGCCGCGAACGCCAGGGTGGTGTGCTGAAGTACTACTACCGCGACGCTGCCTGATCTGGTTGGTGTCGTTCGGAATTGGTAGCCGTTCTCAAGGACCAGTGGGCCCGCCACCTCGTATTTGGCGTTGCCAGGCACTCCCGCGGGGCGATCCGAGCCGAAATCGCCCAGTCGAACCTCGATCCAATTCTGGATCGCTGTTCTGGGCTGGGCCATTTCAAGGAGCGTATTCACGCCTGATTCACCTCGATCCAGTATTCGTACACGACGGGATGCGCGGATCCGCCAGGCGTTCGGCCAGCCATCGTGTCACGCCAAGGCGCTCGTCAATCTCCCGCAGCAGCACCGCCCCGGACTCGGCGGTGAGCCGCTCCGGACGAGCCTCGATGCCGACATATTTGTTGAACTCGGGTTTGAACGGGAGCTTTTCGGCTTCACCCACGTCGGACCTCCTTCGGTGCCGTTGTGTGGGTGTAACCACTCAGGATCTACCAAAATTCCCGGAATCATGAGAAAGTCGGGATGAATAACATGGGCTTAGGATTGATGCCGTGGAGTTCGGACCGCTCTCGGGCCGACCAGTCCGCAACGGCCTCACTGCGGCGTTGAGTGCTTGACAAAACCGATTCCGTTAGTATGATTCCAACGAGCATAACATGCGGCAAAGCTCCGGAAGAAAAAACGCCAATGGCCCAGGCGAGAGACCAACGTAACAAACAGAACAGCGACGCGGACTCTGAAAACCAGGACCTAACCAAAGAGCAGCCCGAAACTGGGATCCAGGAGCAGTGGACTCAGGATCACGTCGATGACGAGTTGGACGCCGACGAGTACGCCAAGCAGCTAGAAAGAAGCGCTAGTAGAAAATTTTGGTTTGGAGCGGCGGTGTTTGTTTTGTTGGTATCACTGCTTATCATTTGGCAGTGGGGACTATCCACGTCCAAGGATAAGGGCAGTGATGAGCCTACTGCCGGCAGCGAAGAACAGTACACGAAACGTCCCAGCCCTATCATCGCCGAAGCTTGCGCCATAGAGAAGAAGGCCTGTGACTGCAACAAGAATTTGCTGAGTGGTCGACCGTGCATCACTGAAGTTACGGCGATGCTTGGCCGACTTGAGGGAAGGACGGGTCTTGGTACCCGGTGGCAGAAGGAACAATTTGAAGGCTGCGTGGCGCAGGCGCAGTTTTGCTTGATGATGTTGAGGAACCGGGTAAAGAGCCACGAACGCCTGATCGCCCCACCGCGTCCTGGATCTACTGGATCGCCACGCCGATGATCCCATGCCGCTCCTATGGTAGGGTATCCTAGCAACGCTTGTTAGAAGATCTTGGAGGAGTAGCCAATCGACCCTGCTGTGAACAGCTACAACGAATGGGATCCTCTTGAGGAGGTCATCGTCGGGGACTGTTTCAATTTCACAATCCCCGACCCGGATCTGTCCTTCCGTACGTTTTTCCACGACAACATCTACAGCTACAGCCCGTACAACTTTCGAGACGGTGACGAGAAGCCGATCATCAATCGTCAGTTTCTTGAGGAGATGCAGGAGGACCTGCAGGGGCTTTGCGAGGTGCTGGAGGGGATGGGTGTTGTTGTGCGGCGCCCCAGAACGCTCGGCGATTTCGTCCACTTCAAAACACCCTACTGGGAGTCCACGTGCTCGGCACCCTACAGCGTGCGCGATCAGGCCATGATCGTCGGCGCCGAAATCATTGAAACGTCGCCCCTGTTGCGGTGTCGCTACTTTGAAAACGACCTGCTCAAGTCTCTTTTCTACGAGTATTTTTCGGCCGGTGCTCGGTGGACCTCCGCGCCTCGGCCGATGATGCTCGATCGCTCGTACGACCTGTCCTACATTGCCGGACAGGATGTGGACATCCGCAAGGTGTACCCGCAGCGGGAGTCGGCCTACGATATCGGTCACGAGATCATGTTCGACGCCGCGCAATGTCTGCGTTTTGGCGAAGACATCGTGATGAATGTCGCCAACCGAAACCATGAGCTTGGCCGGCAATGGTTGCAGCGGCATCTGGGTGAGCCGTATCGGATCCATCCGGTGCACGTCGCGGATGACCACGTGGACAGCATCATTGTTCCTCTCCGTCCAGGCGTGCTCCTCGTACGACACCCGAGCTTTGATGGCAAGTTACCGGAACCCCTGCAAAAATGGGACATCATCCACGCTCCGCCCGTTGACACGGAGATCTTCCCAAGTTATAGTTCCCGCGACTTACTTCTGGCGAGCAAGTACATTGACACCAACGTCCTGAGTGTGGACGGGGATCGGATTCTAGTGAACGCCCCCTACGTCGCGCTCATACGCGAGCTGGAAAAGCATGGATTCACGCCCGTGCCCGTCCGTCTGAGACACCGGCGGATATTTGCGGGTGGGTTCCACTGTGTCACGTTGGACGTTCGGCGTCGCGGGGGATTGGAGCGCTATTTCTGATATCCTCTCCACAGCAGGTGACCGGGTCGCGACATACGAATATCTCACCTTAGTTACCGAGTTCGCCCTGGGGACGGGCCTGAGCAGACAATGACTTCGAGCGCAAGCGACATCCAGTACGTACAAGCCGAATCGGCCGAGCTCATCGAGCAGATTCATCGGCTCAATCATGACGTGTTTGCCGTGGAGATCCGACAGCACGCCGTGCGTGCCGATCGCCGATTGATCGACAAGTTTCATGACAAGAACAGCTATTTCGTTGCGTTGGACAACGGGGACGTGGTGGGGCTCGTTTCAACGCACTGGACGCGTCCCTTTTCGATCGAAGAGCGCTGTCCAGGGTTCGGCGAGAAAATCCCCCTTGACGCCCGAGTCGCCGAGATTCGGCTGCTGGCGGTGCGTAGGGACTACCGGAGAAGTGGAGTGTTCTGGGGCCTCGTGGCGACCGTTGCCGAGTTCCTGCTGAAAGCGGGTTTTGAAGTGGCGGTGATTTCCGCGCTGTCCGAGCGTCAATCGATGTACGAGCGGCTAGGCTTTGAGGCGCTCGGAGACGCTACGAGCAGCGGTGAGGCCAGCTTCGTTCCCATGTTCATCGCCCGCGAGTGCTTTCAGCAGTTCTGGGCCACGAAGCGGATCTGATATCATGGCAGTCGATTCTGATCGTGGTGGTGTCTTCCGGGTTGTGGGCTGTTTTGCCCACGCGGATGATGCGGAGCTCTGGTCGGGCGGAACCCTGTGTCGTCATATCGCGGCCGGTCACGAAGTCACTCTGGCCTACTTTGACACGGGTGAGCCCGCGCGGCTGGTCGAAGCACGGGAAGCAGCGTCCGTGCTTGGGGGAGCTCGGCTCACCGTTCTAGACCGTGACGAAAAGTGGTTCCGAGGCGCAGATCGCGATCTCGACCGGCTGCTGCGGCTCATCTCGGAGGTGAGGCCGGATCTGATCGTCACACATCCGACGGAGGACACGCACATCGAGCACGTCCGGGTGGCAGAGTTGGTGTCCAAGGCGACGATCCGAGGCCAGGACATGGTGGGGCGCCCCATCTGGCTGTACGAAACCTCAAGCTATGGCGGCACGACCCGCGCCGGTCTTTTTAGCCCGGACGTGCTGGTGGACATCTCCGATGTCTGGGAGCGCAAAGTCGAGGCCATTCGGTGCTTCCGGTCTCAGGATCCTGAGACGTTGCTTCAGCTTGTTGACGCCCAAACGCGTTTCTACGGCGGGCTATGTGGTGTGCAGCGGGCCGAGGGATTCCGGAGAGTCTCCGTACTGGGCGTTGCCCACGAAGCCCGGTGCGTGCTTGGACCGCGTCGTCTGGAGACCGTACCCCGAGGCCGGAAATGAGCTTGGCACGCATGGAACAATTGGAGGCGCTCACCGCTGGCGGCGGTGCCAGCCAGGTGTTTTTTGCGGTGACCAGCCGCTGCGACGCGACGTGTCAGTTTTGCGGGTTCAACCGTCACGAGCCAGGACCGCGCGGGACCGTTTCGGCCGACGATGGCCGACGGGCCATCGACGTGCTGGCGGAAAACGGTGTCCGGATCCTCTCGTTTACCGGCGGAGAGCCCCTATTGGTGCCCCACTTGGAGCAACTCGTTCGACACGCGGTGGAGCGAGGCCTGATCTGCCGCACCGGAACGAACGGGATTCGACTCACCACCGAGCGCCTCGACGCCCTTGCCGAGGCCGGACTCTCCCTGATCTGGTACAGCATTGATAGCGAGGAGCCTTCGGTTCACGACGAAAACCGGGGACTCCCGGGGCTCTTTTCCCAGCTGTCGGCACTTGGACGGCACGCCCGTCTAATCGGCCTGCCGTTTGGGGCAGGCGTCGCCATGAGCAAGCTCATTGGAGACTATCGGAAGCTGCTCGCGCGACTACACGACGAGGGCTACGATCGGGTGACCTTCGCCTACCCTAGCGGCACGATGGAGTCTTCGTACAGAGCGACAAGCGACGATCGTGTTGCGTCGTTCACCTCCGAAGAGCTTGCCGCCGCAATTGCCCAGCTCCTGCTCCTCAAGCGCGACCCGGAGGTGGGGATCCACATCGGGAACCCCACCATCGCGCTGTACGCCATGCTCTCCCGACTCCGGGGCGAGGGTGCGTTGCCGCCCTGTCAAGGCGGGCGTCGCCTGTTCTACCTGGACTGGGATCTTCGAATCTATCCCTGCTACACGCTCGGACCGCTCGGCGATCTCTTCGAGCACAACTTTTCCGACGAAGGCCTGGGTGACTGCGACGCCTGTCTGTCCCAGTGCTTTCGGGATGGGTCGATCTACTACCCGGCTCTTGCCAGCGAGACATCGCGGCTCTCGATGCTCGCTTGGCTGGAGCTGCTGTCCGGCCCCTACAGTCCGGTCTAGGTGGCGGCAATGAAACGGAAGAGCAGCAACCCATGTAACCTGGACGGAGAGACTGCCCATCCATGAGCGCGATTCACGACAGAATCATTGAGGTCGATCTGAGTAACGGTCCGGTCGGTTGGCGTGGCGTCTCCGAAGTAATCGCGAGCGTTTTTCCTGAGGCCCGTCAGCACCTGCGCGACTACTTGGAGCTGTATGTGCAGTCGACCGGAGAAGAGGCCTTCTGGCGGCGGTTCGCGGTGATCTCCGCGCAGGTTCCTCCCGACCTCTCCGAGGAGATCGCGGTGCTCTCTGAGGCGCTCGGGCTCTCCGCGCGCGAGCTGTGCGCGATAAACCTGATTGGGGACATCTGTCAGCCAACGGGCTGTAGCACGGCCGGGTTTGTCCGGGGCGACGGATCGCCGGTTCTGGGGCACAACCTCGACTGGCCAGACCTGGGATTGGCCCACCATCTGAGCTGCATTCAGCTGCTCCGCAGCCCCGGGATGGTGCTCGCCCTCCCAGGGTTTGTCGGCATGTGCGGCTGCGCCATGGGCATGAGCGCGCGCGGCGTGGCGGTACTGCTCCACGACTCCTACACCCAGGCGCCCTATGACCCGGTCGGCTGCGTGCCACTGGGCTTGACCCTTCGCACCGTGCTCGCGCGCGCCAAATCCGCTCGTGAGGTGGTGCTCGACCTGGCTGAGCTGCGACCGACCCACGGCTGTATGGTCTACGCGGCTGATCCGACCGGAGCGTATTTGCTGGAGCACGCTCGAACCCACGTGAGCCTACGTCGGATTCAGGACGTGGAGCCGGTGTGCCGGTGCAACCACTTCCTCGACCTCCGTCTCCCCAACGGCTATGAGGAGTCCGAACGTCGGCAGCAGCACCTCGTGCGGGCCGCGGCGGCAGTGGATCCTTCCACAGCCAGCCTTGAGCAGTGCCTGGGAATCGTTCGGTCTCCCGGAGTGTTTCGGGAGCTTACGCCGCAGAATCTGCGGGCCATTGAGGGCTCGTCGCTACATTCTGTGGCTTGTAGCCCTGCCGAAAGACGCCTGCTGGCGACCTTCGTGACGTCGTTTCCCGAGCGGTATCCAACGGCGGAAGTCACCATCGAGGTCGCCTGAATGTCCTTTGTGCTCGCATTGGTCTGCGCCGAGACAGACACGCCGGACGTGGAACGCGAGTGGACACCACCGTTTGGCCTACTGTCCGCCGCCACCGTGGCGCAGCGGGCCGGTTGCGAGGTCCGGGTCTGCCACGTGCGGATGAACGACGAAGGGCGGCAGCGTTTGCGTCAAACGTGCCGCGGGGCAGATGCGGTGGGTCTCTCGGTGATGACAACACCGAATTTGACGGCGGCGCTCGAGGCGACGGCGCTGCTCAAGGAGGACAATTGTTTCACGTTTTGGGGCGGGCCCCACGCGACCCTGCTCCCCGAGGTGGCCCTGTCCCACCCGGCGGTGGACGCGGTGTTGCGCGGGGAGGCCGAGCGGACCCTGCCCCTGTTCATCTCGTGGCGCCTGGGGAAGGCGCGAGTCGAGGATGTTCCCGGGCTTTGCGTCCGAACCGAAGCGGGTGCGGTCCGGTGTGCGGCGATTCCAGAGCTGGTGGGCGACCAGCAGCTGATGCCACACGCCTATGACCGGCTCGATCTATCACCCTACCTGCGAGTGACGGAGCACCGCCTCTCTGTCGCTGGCCGATCCACCGTGCAGGCGTTGCCTTTCGTGACCAGCAAGGGATGCCGTATGCGGTGCTCGTTCTGTTACAACCAGGCGGTCCACCGCGGCACCTGGCGTGGTCCCTCCCTGGACCAGGTGTTCTCTGCGATGGACGGGCTTTTAGAGCAGTATCCTATCGGGGGGTGGTACTTTTATGATGACAATTTCTTCGGCGACGTCGAGCGTGCCTGGGCGATACTGGAGCGATACCGGCTACCGTCGTTCGTGGAGGTGCCTATCCATCGAATCGAGCAGGACTTCGTCCACCGCGCCCTGGATGCCGGTGTCGCCCGCGTGTACCTCGGAGGGGAGTCCGGTTGCGACGAGACGCTGAAACGCCTCCACAAGGCGCAGAGCGTCGCTTCCATACGGAGGGCGGTGGAGCTGTGCAGTCGGGCAGGATTGCCCGCAGAGGTATCGTTGATGATCTGTCTGCCCGGCGAAACGCCGACGCAGATGCAGCAGACCTTCGAGTTCGCCGCCGAGATCCGATCGCTTCGAGCGGTGTCCGTCGATGGCCCCAAGGTCTTCAATCCTTACCCAGGCACGCAGCTGTTTGCGGAGTTGTGCCGCCGTGGATGGTCTCCGCCCAGGACGAATGAGGGATGGGCCCGGTTCTCACGCCAGATGGTCCCGCGGTTGGCCGGCTTCGACGTTACGCCAGGTCACCAGCGCCTTATCGACGAGCACGGGTTGGGGCACCTGCTAGGTGCGATCCCATCCACGAGGAGGGAGCTGGATGTTTGATCGATTCTCCGACGCTCAGGATCAGGCCGCCCGGATCGGCATCTGCGTGGAGCAGAAACGTCCGGCCGTAATCGAGAGCCTCAAGGCGTGCGCCAGGCTCTGCGAGCTTCATGTCTTTGGCGCCGAGGTGGCGGGCGCCGCCCAGTGCAGCGTGGGGGACGATCCCGTGGGCGAGCTGATCGGCGCGTTCCAAAGCGGGCGGATCGACGCGTTCGTGCGGGGCATCAACGATGACTTCACGTTTCAAAAGCGACTGACGGAAGCATTTGGTGATTTCCAGCTGCTGCGATTGGCCCTGCTGAGAGACGTGAAAGGGCGGGCGTTCGCCCTCGGTCCGGTCAGTGCCAAGGAAGCAGCAACACCGGAGTCACGGGAAGAATTCGCGCGACGATCCTGTCAGCTGCTTGAGGCGTTGGGGTGTCGCCCGCACGTCGCGGTTATGGCGGCCTGTCGCCCCGGCTCACGTGACCTCAACCCGGAAAACCGGCGGTCCTGGGACGCGTCTGACCGAATCGCCGCGGCGTTACAGAGCGCGGGCTACATGGCGAGAAACTACGGCATTGAGCTGGAGAAGGCCGTACCGGAATGCAACTTCGTGCTCCCGGTCGATGGCGTCGTGGGGAACCAGGTCTACCGCACCGCGGTGTTCCTGGGGGGATGCACGGTGTTGTCCGTTCCTGCCTACCCGGCCTCCGGAGGCCTGTTCCGCTTGACTTACGAGGATAACAGCCGAAACGAAGATAGTTTCGAGCAGCATGTGCGGGCGGCGATGGTCATCGCCGCCGAGAGGAGGAAGAAAGCCTGACATGAGCGCAGTACGAGACGGCTTTAGCACGCCGGAGATCCGCAGCAATCATCTGCGTGCCTGGTACGAGGAGCTTCGGTTTTCCTCGGGAACGACCTGGCAGCGGTTCGGACCGGCGCACATCAATGGGATCAGAGGCTGGATATTCTCAGACGAGGAGATTCAGGCGGCCGCGGAAAACGACTTGCTTCTCCATCTGGACTACGAGTGGGGTCGGAGCTGTTCTCTACGCTGCTCGTACTGTTTTCGCACCGACGACGTGAGGGATGGCAAAAAGCCGTTGTCACTCGATGCCTGGACAGACGTCATTGACCAGGCCAAGCGCTTAGGGCTCAAAAGCGTCAAGCTCTTGGGTCAAGGTGAGCTTACCGAGCAGAAGCGGTTCCTGGAGGCCATGCAGCGGCTGGCGGATCGCTCCATCGAGACGCTGCTGTTTACCGCTGGCCACGTTATCGGCGACGACGAACGGTGCGAGAGAATCCACGGCATGACAGGCGAGGCTCTTGCCCGGGTGCTGTATGAGCTCGGGCTGTCGATCATGGTGAAGGTGAACAGCTTCGATCCGGCGCGCCAGGATGCGATTGTTGGCAGCTCCGGGTACACGGGCAAACGCAATCTTGCGCTCTCCCGCCTGCTCGAAGCCGGATTCGCGGACCACAACCCGACGCGCTTGGGGCTCGAAGTGGCCATGATGGGGGGCGACAAAGACGAGCTGGAGGACATCTACAATCTGAAGTCGTTGCTGAACGTGTACATCGACCTCGACCCGTTCATGCCCTGCGGCAGGACGCGCGACGATGAGATTCTCACGTCCGAGCTGTCCTACGACGATAAGTTGGACTTGTACAGTCGAGTCTATACCAACAATGTGCGCTACGGTGTGCCGTTTCGGGGGATCTCGCCGTACGCCGGAGGCCAGGTCTGCTCACAACTCGGATATGGGCTCTACGTCAACCTGTATGGAAACGTATACCCCTGTCCCGGCTCACACGAAGACCTCGGGTCGGTATCGGAGGAGTCGCTGAAGTCGATCTTCATGCGGTCGGCGACCAGGCGCCGGTTCCTGGGCAGCCGGGATCACGGCTGCCCCTACCGAGAAGAGGCCGGGATTCTCCGCCCCGAGTGGGAGGAGCGGGTGCGGGAGACGATCGCGCCGCTCGTCGCAGATTCCGAGCTGTTTCAACTGCGGGTCGATTAGCCTGGACTGCTCACGAGGATACGCGATGATCGCGAAGCAATTTGGCATCACACGCCTTACCGAGAGGGAGCGTCACACCGGGTGTATTTCCGACCGAGCGGGAAGGCGTGTGATGTCAAAGGGCGAGCGAGGGCGCGGCTTCCTCGTGAGGAGCCCAGGTTAGCGAACGGAGGCATCGAGATGTTCCCGAAGGTCGTCACGCTAGAGCTATCATCGGTCTGCAATCTCCGCTGTGATTACTGCTCCATAAGCCAGGTGGGAAAATCGCGCTCCACCCCCTTTATGGATCCTGAGATGTTCGAGCGTCTCCTCCGGGAATGTGCGGCACACGATGCGTTCGTGTGGTTGGACTACATGGGTGAAGCGCTGCTACATCCGCACATTGGCGAGCTGCTGCAGCGGGTGGAACAGGTCGGCTCGCGCTCTGGACTCGAGTCGAACGGGACGTTGTGGGACGGCGCCATAATTGATGCTCTCCTCGCGAGCCGTCTGGAGCGACTGATCGTTACCTTGGAGCCCACAGCGGCGCTCTTTGCGCGACACCGCGGCAACGCCGATCTGGAGGGAGTCGTCGGCAATCTGAAGCGTTTCCTGCGCCGGCGAAAGGGCGACTTACCGCGGTTGGAGCTTCAGCTGATCCTGTCGCCGCACAACGCAGACCATCTCGATGACTACCACCGCCTCGCGGCGTCCGTCGGGGCCGATCGATCCTTCACCAAACCGATCATGATTCACCAGTTCGCGAACAACGACGCCCACTACCAATATATCGTTTCACGCTACTGGTCCGCCGATTCGCCCGGCCGGTATGTGGTCGGCAGCGACGGCCGGTTGGCGCTGCCTCCCAGGAGCCTGTCGTCTCCGTGTCCGAAGTGCGAGGAGACCGTCGTCCTGTCGGACGGCACATGTATCATGTGCTGCTACGACAAGGAGGGTCGCTGGTCCATCGGGTCCGCTGAGGACGAGACGCTCTCCGCTGTCTGGGCGAGCGGACAGGAGTTTCGGGATACGGTCATGCGAAACCGTGGCACTCCGATCTGCGGAACTTGTTTGGAAGGGGATATCGAAGCGCTCTTCGACGAATGTAGAAGCGGGTCATGACGTATGGTGAGCGTGACTACTGGGAGTACCGCCGGCGCGGTAGCCTGTTCCCGGTCTACCTGCACCATGGCCCCGCATGGACGCGCGATGCCGAAGACCTCTACGGCTTTCGAGGCGACTCCGCGATCGCGTATTTCAGCAACGACGATGTTTTTTTTCGCGTCTGCCGCAATGAGACCCGGCGCGGCGCCGAGGTCCTGGGGCCCCGATTGCTGTCGTCCTCCACGGAGCGCCAGAATTTTGCGGCGCTCTGGCGGGCGGCGGCGGCCCGGCTGCGTGCTTGGACTGACGCCGTGAAGCGAGAGCCGCCCCACCCCCGCAGACCGGCAGCAATCATCGAGGATGTCATTCCCGCCTTTGAGGCGGCCCATCAGGAGGCGCAGACCGTCTGGACCGCGAAGGAGCTCTTGGACGCGTTCCTCACGGACGCGGATCCGCCGGTGGATGCGAGCCAATTGCCACCGAGCGCCTCGCAGCTCGAGGAGGAGTCCCTGGCGCAGATTCTCCGCGAGGCCCGGCAGCTCGACGTCCGGAGGTCCGGGCTCTCCGTGATCGGCCTGCACGAGCTCATCGAGCGCGAGCATCCGGTCCTGGCGCAGCGGATCGAGGCCCATGTTCGCCAGCACGGCTGGGCCGGGGCGACCTACGCCGAGGTCCTGGCTCGCGACGAATGGTTCGTGCTGGGACAGCTCTTGGCGCGGGACGGCGACGACGCTCCGACCGGGCGCGCTCGCGGGGGGCGGCCGCTTGAAACGCATAAGCGCGGGGTTGGTGTGCTGCAGGCCTTCCTTTTTCCGCTCCTTGAGGAGCGGCGCGAAGTGCTGATGCAGGCGCTGGTCGGGATTGACCGCGTCTATCGCGCCCTGGGGGCAGCTTTCGATCTGCACCCCTCGTTCGCGCGGTGGGTGCTGCCGGGGGAGTGGCCGAAGGTGCTCGCCGAGGGCCAGACGGATCCAACGACTATCCTGCCGCGTATGGCGGCGTCTTATGTGACCTGGGATCATGGCGAGATGGAGTGGCTCACCGGCGCGCCGGCGTTCCAGGCAGAGCGCCGTTTTCGACAGCGGTGGCTATCGACGGACACGAGCCAGGTGGTTGGCGAGGTGGTGGTTCCGGGGGCGATCACGGGCATGGCGCTCCTGGACATCCAGGCGTTGCCGGCATCCGACGAGGGTCTACCCTGGGTGCTGATCACCGGGATGACGAGCCCGGAAATGAACCCCGTGCTGCACCGGTTTGCTGCAGTGGCGACCGATGAGGGCGGCGTGACGTGTCACGCGGCTGCGATGTGCCGCGAACGAGGAGTGCCGTGCATCATCAACACGCGCATCGGCACCAGGGTCTTTCGCACCGGTGATGTCGTCCGGCTGGACGGCCCGGTGCTGTCCAGGCTTGAGAAGGGCGAAGCACCAGCGCGTATCACGCCGGTTGCCGAGCCCGCCCCTCCGGCGTCGAGCTGGAATGACGCCCCAGACGAAGCGGCATTGCCGGGGCAGGGCGGTGTCGAGGAGAGCTGGCTGGACACCCTCGACGTCGCGACGACCTTGGGCGCGGGAGGGAAGGCACTGGCGCTGGCCCGAATGAAGCAGGCGGGACTCCCCGTTCCCAACGGATTCGTGCTGCGCTGGGGCGGTGACGCACCGGCGAGTCAGCCCGTCGGCAAAATTCTCGACCGACCGGCGATTCAGCAGCTCTTCGCCGCGGTGGACCGTGTTGCTGTCCGGAGCAGCGCCGGAGACGAGGACACCGTCCGGCGAAGCGGCGCTGGTTGGTACGAGACGTTTTTGGACGTGCCCGCCGATGGGCTCGCAGAGGCCATCACGGCGTGTGTGGACATCATGCGCTCCCGGGGGGCGCCCACCGCCGCGGTCATCGTCCAAGAGATGGTTCCGGCGGTGCTATCAGGCGTGGCGTACGTGCCGAATCTGGCGGCGGGGCGGTGGGATCAAGCGCTGATCGAGGCTGAGACAGGCCCGGGTGGCGTCGTGGGTGGCTCGGGATTCCCCCAGCGGTATCTATGCCGATGGCCCACGGGGGAGGTGGAGCGTCTCGACCTCGTTCCCACCCAAGAGCCGAGCCATCGTGAGACCGAATACCGTCCCTTTGCGCCGGCCATGGACTGGCTCGACCCTGGGCAGGTTGACTGCCTCGTCGCCCTGTTGCAGCAAGCCAGCGCGCTCTTTTCTCACCCGCTCGACGTCGAGTGGGCGTATCGCCCCGGTTTTGGTTTTTACCTGCTCCAAGCAAGGCCTTTGGTCCCGTATACACCGAAGAGGGAGGTTTCCTAATGAAGCTGCGCATCCTTGGCAACCATGCCGAGTATCTCGAGTATGGCCTGCCGCGATCTCACCATTGGCAGGCGCCCAACTATCGGAAGCCCTGCTTTACCGACATGTTCTACGACGTGCCGGTCGGTGACGACGTTCATTTCGTGAAGCTGGAGGACGAGCGCGAGCCCCGGCTCGTGTTCGACCGGGAGGCGCATGGCTTTGTGGGGCTTTTAGACGGTACTCGAACCTGGGAGCAGGCCGTGGCCGAGCACCGCGCAGCCTACCCGGAGACCTCGCCCGAGCGCTTGGAGGAGGTATACCAACGCTTGGTCGATCTGCGGCTCGTCATTGAGGGAGATCTCACGGAGCCCCCAGAGGATTTTCACCCGGACTACTTTGAGCGGATGGAGCGACAGGTCCGCTTCCTGGCGCACTTCGAGACCGCAGAGGCGAGCCGGTGGGATTTTCAGCGGCGCATCCGCGACGCTCGTATTCTGTTGCTCGGCGCCGGCGGAACCGGGTCGCAGGGCCTTCTCCAACTCGCAGCGGCGGGGTTCGGCCACATCACCGTCGTCGATTTTGATCGGGTTGAAGCGAGCAATCTCAACCGGCAGCTCATCTACCTGGACGAAGACATCGGCCGCATCAAGATCGAGGCCGCTCGGGAGCGGATCCTGGCGTTCAATCCGCATATCCAACTGAACGCCATCCGCGAGAAGCTGGGCGATCTGGATCAGCTCAAGGAGTGGATGGCAGACGCCGATCTCTGTATGTGTCACGCGGACGTCCCCCCGATTCTCCTGAGGGATATCGTGAATCGGGCCTGCATCGAAACCCAGACTCCGGTGATGTACGGTGGCATCTACGCCGACCACGTCAATATCGGGCCGCTCGTCGTCCCGGGCCAGACGGGCTGCTTTCGGTGCTGGAACGAGCTACGGAAGAGCTGGGTGCCCGAATTTGAGGAGTATCTGCAACACATTTTGCAGGTGGAAGCGGAGACTGGCGCGAGCGCGTGCAATGTCTGGCTCTACGGCACGACCGGACCCGGCGTGGGGATGGGGATGACCGGCATCGTGATGGACATGATGCGATTTGTCTCTGGGTACGCTCCCGCCGTAACCGTAGGACGCCAGATCAAAGTCAATCTGTGCACCTTGATGTCCGACACCATTGAGTGGCCGCGGCTGGCCACGTGCCTGGCGTGCGGCCCCGCTGCCGGGGCCGGTGTCCACCCGGCCTAAGAGAGAAGTGCGATGCGGTTTCTGCTCATCGTTCCGTACGACTTCGAGTCCATCGGCGCACGGAGCCTCTCGGCTTCGCTGACACAAAACGAGGTGGAGCATCACGTTCACTACTTTCAGCCGCTGCGATTCAATGCGGTGCAGCGTCCCGACGACGACGACTGGGAGGCACTCTTAGAGCAGGTGAGCCGTTATGCTCCCGACGTGGTGGGGCTCAGTGTCCGAAGCCCGTACGTCGCCGTGGCACGGCGCATCGGCGAAGAGGTTCGCGAGCGGTTTGACGTGCCAATCATCTGGGGCGGCGCTCATTCATCCATGCTTCCCTACGAGAGCCTGGCCGATGCGGATTTCGTTTGTCTGGGAGAGGGCGAGCAGGCGCTGGCACACTTTCTGCGAGGTTTCCCCGGAAGCGCCACCCAGCCGCCTGCGGGCATTCTTTCGCGCGGTAGCTCGGAGCCGCCGAAGATCCAGTGGATTCCTGACCTGGACGAGCTACCAGACGCCCGGTTCACGAACGAGCACGTCAGCTACCAGACGGGGAACGACGTGAGGCCCGGAGATCCTTTGCTCGAACAAAGCGCGTTCGCGCACTACGGCGAGCCCGAGCTCCATGAGCTAATGGCTTCGCGGGGGTGTCCGTTCACCTGCAGCTACTGCTGCGCGCCCAAGATCTCATCGCCGCGGGTCCGTACGCGCTCGGTTGACCGAGTGATCGATGAAATCCAAGCCATTCGTCGCCTGAAGGATATTGAGCGCGTGACTTTTCTGGACGAGGTGTTTGGGCTGCGAATCGGCTGGCTCCGCGAACTCGCGACGGCGTACGCCAGCCGGGTGGGTCTGCCGTTCTCGGCCGAGCTGCATCCCACGCTGGTCACCGAGGAGCGGGTCACGCTGATGGCGCAGGCCGGCATGGGGGGCGTGGAAATTGGCATCCAGTCCGGCGCGGAGCGTATCCGTCGCGAGGTGTATCGTCGCCCCGTCTCGAACGACCAGATCCGAGACGCGCTGGACCGGCTGATCGACGCCCGCATTGCGGTGTCGCTCGACCTCATCCTGGACAACCCGTATGAGGACGAGCGCGACATGCGGGGGACCTTCGAACTGCTTCTCACCCTTCCCAGGCCCTTTGCGTTGAAGACGTTTTCGCTTACGTATTTGCCGGGCACGGCGTTGACCGAACGGATGCTGGAAGAGCGCCGGATTGAGCCGGGTGACGTGGAGCACGAGGCGCAAAAGAGCCTGCTGAATTGGCGCGCCCGAGCGTCGGGGGAGCGTTCGGGTTGGCGCCAATATTGGACCACGATGATCCTGCTGGCCGGGGCACGTCGCCCGGGGAGCACCCGGGACGGCTGGCTCACTACACCGACGCGGATTGAACACCTGCAGAACGCCTTCACGGTGGAAGAGCTGCGGGCCATCGCCGCGGATTCATCCTATCGCGCGAATCCGGAGGCGCTGCGCGCTCTCTACCTGGCGCACGTACCCGAGGCGGCGCGAGGACAGATTGCATGAAGGCGCTGCTGGTCAATACGCCCCTGCATGTACAGCACGATTCGCGGGTGCTGGATACGCTGTCGTTGCTCGAAGGAGACCTCACGAAACAGGGGTGGGAGGTTGAGCACTGTCTCGCCGAGAGCGGTGCGGTGTTCAAGAGCGCGCTGCAGCGATCCCACCCGGCGGTGGCGTTTTGCTACGATTACCGTGCGGCTGATGGAGAGGATCTACGGGCGGTCTGCCAATGGTTGCAGGTCCCAGAGGTCTTTTCACCGCCGGATTTGCTTTCGCGATTTCTGGACAAACAGGAGACCAAGAGATTCTGCCGCCGGTTGGGCCTGAAGGTGCTTCCGGGGGTCTGCGTCGGTCCGGGCCAGGCGGTGCCGGATCTTCCTTTTGACGGCCCGTATTTCCTCAAGCCCCTCACGGGCGGAGACAGCCGGGGCATTCTCGGGGACAACGTGATTGATGCTGCGGCCCAGGCCGCGGACGAAGCGCTCCGAAGGGCAAACCGGGAGTCCCGGCGCTACCTGGTCGAGCGTTTTCTCGCGGGTCCCGGCGTCGATGAGCTCGCTTACTTCTTCGTGCCGGGCCGATCGGAACGCTCCTGGTCTGCGGTAATCCGGTACACATACGACGTTCCCCCACTGCAGCGAGGCCGCTATCTTTCCAAGCGGATCAAGGACACGCCGCGCCGCTACGGCTTGCAGTTGCAGAACGCGCCCCCCTCCGGGCGGCAGGCCGTGCTTCGGGCCATGGAGACCATCCATCGCTCGTGTCCGGCGATGGGCGTGGTTCGCGCCGAATTTCTTCGCCAGGGGACCGAGCTGTTTCTGCTGGAGATAAACGGGATCCCCGGGCTCAACCGATGCTTCGATCTCACGGCCAGCACCAACCAGCTGGTGCGAGACGAGCTCGTCAACGAAATGTTTCACGGCGCCATCGCCCGCGTTCACAGAGGAACTGCGACATGAGAAAGCTGACGATTGTCACCGCCACGTTCCCGCCCGAGGTGAACGGAGTCACCACGTCGCTCTGCTCACTGATCCCGCGAATGGGAGACCGATCCATCGACGTCAGGGTGTTGGCGCCGGACTACACGCCCGTACGGGAGCTGTTTCCGACCCTCGACGCCGGGGCGGTTGCGGAGCATTGTCGCATCGTCCGCTACCCGAGCCTGAACTTTGGTGGCTATCCCTTTGCACGAAAACCCCGTCCGTTCGGCCTGCGGGTCATCCCCCGTGATCCGGCGGAGCGGGTGCTTGTGCTAGAGCCGGATCGGCTGGTCTGGGGGAACCTCCGGCTCGCAACCCACGGTTTTCGTCGGACCGTGGGCTTCCTGAGACAGAACTATTACCAGGCGGCGAGCTACTACTACTCGCGCGCTCTGTTCGCCGTGACCGGATCGATTCTGCGCCGGTTCATTGCCCACGTGTACAACCAGCACGACGCCTTGTTTGCTCTGTCGGACAGCGCGCGGGCCGAGTTGATTCGATTGGGCGTGACGCGACCGGTTGTGACGGTTGCCCAGGGCATCAATCTGGATCTCTTTCACGGTCCGGCGGCCGCGGACTGTCGCGCTCCGTTGCGGTTGGCGTACGTCGGCAGGCTGGCCCCGGAGAAGAACGTTGGCCTTCTGGCCCAGGTGTTTCGCCCCGGGCGGTTTTCGCCCGAAGAGCTGCAGCTCGATTGCTACGGGAACGGCCCCGAACTGAAGACGCTTCGCGCGGCCACCGACCCGCGGTGCGTCTCCTTTCATGGCTTTGTTTCCCAGGATCGCCTCCCGGCGGTTTACCAGCAGTCTCATTTCCTGTTGAACCCATGCGGGGTAGAGACCTTCGGGAATGCGGTGCTGGAGGCGATGGCGTGCGGCTGCCCCGTTCTCGCGCTCGACGGCGGAGCGAATCGCGATCATGTGCGCGATGGTGACACCGGCTACCGGTTCGCCGATAGCGCGACCGATCTGGAGCGCCTGCTCCGGCGGCTGCTTGGGGGATGCACGGACTACAGCACGCTGTCGGAGAATGCGGTTCGGCACGCCTCTCGATATCAGTGGGACACCGCAACGGACATCATCGAGGAGCAGCTCTTCGGGGTGATGAAGGGCGGCCAAACGCGCGGCAACGCCGCAAAATGAGGTAACACGTGAGTGACAGAACGCCACCGAGCGATGAATCACACCGGCGAGCGATCGAAGATTTTTACCGGCAGATCGGTGTGGATGGGGTCCACCGGATGACCGAAATTGACGAACGACTGGCCTGGGAGCTGCCGCTGCTCGAGGAGGTCTTTTGCAAGTCGCATCCCGGACCGCTGCTCGACCTGGGATCCGGCCCGGGTCGCGTGGCGATTCCGTTGGCGCGGCAGGGCTACATTGTCCGCGGCGTGGATATCGTCCCGGAGTTTGTCGCCACCGGGAATGAGGCCGCGCAACGGGAGCGCTTGGATTGCCAGCTGTTCCGCCGGGATTTTTTGGCCGTTGATGCGTCCCTGGGCACCTTCGCGGGCGTCTTCTCCATGTGGGGCTCCTTCCGCCATGTGGTCTTTCCCGAAGAGCAAACGGAGGTGTTTTCCCTGGTGCGCCAGAGGGTCGAAGGAGGGGGCCTGGTTCTCATCGACACGATCGATGAGGACCGCGTCACCCGCGCTCCCAACGTCAAGAATCGTTACCAGCACCGCGAGAAAAGCGTCGTGCCAGGGTGCGTCCGTGTCTTCCATGAAGAGAGCGGGAGCCACACCGACGCCTACTGCTTTACGGAGCGCCTGCTGGGGGACCGCATGCGGGATGCGGGGCTCCGCGACGTTCATCGGCTCGAGGTTCAGACCGAGCCATCCCGGCTGGTCATGGTGGGGACCGCATGACACCCACCGCGGACCTACTGTACGCGAATGGTGACATGAGCGTTTGTGCTGACCACTATCAGCGGAATTTCTCCCTCGATCCCCACCTGCACCAGTGCACCTTCTACCAGGGCCCTCGACGGATAAAGGAGGCCCTCCGTGACCGCTACGAGGTGTCGCCCGATCGGCTATTTGTGACCTACGGCGTGGACGAAGCGATCCATCAGGTGCTCGGGTTGAGCAGTCGCGTCCGACCGGTGCTGACCTTCTGGCCCGCCTATCCATTTCCGGATCGCTTCGCCGCGAATTTTGGGAAACCTGTCGTACGGGTCACGCTGGACAACCTCGGCGAGTACCCGGACACGTTGCCCGGCGAAGCCGTTGCGGCGAACCCGGACGTCGTGGTGGTGGTCAATCCGACCAATCCGGGCGGTCGCACGCTGTCTCACGAAACCCTGGCGCGATACCGGCGGCAACTCCCCGAGGCCCTTTTCGTCGTGGATGAAGCGTACGCCGATTTCGCGTCCGACGCGTCGATGTTGCACCACGCCGCAGAGAGCGACTCCATGCTCGTGCTTCGGAGCCTCTCCAAGGGGTACGGATTACCGGGGCTCCGGGTGGGATGGACGGTCAGTGGCGACGCGGCGTTGGCTTCCTCGTTGGAGGGCTCTCGGTTCTACTTCTTCACGCCTCTGTCCATCGAAGGGGCGGTTTGGGTCCTACACCATCCCGACTATCTCGACGAGACCCTCCGGATGAACCTCGCCATCAAAAAGAGACTCACTGCCCTGGTCGAGCGCATCCCGGGTCTCAGCGCCGTGCCTACGATGACGAACTACGTGCTCGTGCGAATGGACGATTCGCTGAGCGCGAGTCGCCTGCAGAAAAACTGCGATGAGGCGGGGCTCGTGCTTTGGTGGTTCAATGAGACGCCCCTGTTTCGAGACTATTTCGGCGCCCCGGCCAAGCACGGTTCGTTGCGTCGCGTTTTTCGTCTGAGCCCGGTAGCGAGGAGCGAGTTGGATCGTCTGGACAGGTTGTTGACAGCGTGCACGGCTCGCGCGAAGGTCTAAACGTCGAGCTACGAGGGAGTCGGATTTCGCCATGAGCGACACATTGCGTTGCGACGCCGCGCCAGAGACTGTTTCCTCGGAGCCCCCCGAGCATGAAGCCAACCCTGGATCCTCCGCTCCGGCCGAGTCGGTCCCCTACGGGAAGCTGTTTCGATGGGGATGGCGCATCCTCGAGTCCGAGAAGGGGCTCTTCTTAGGCTACGTCGCCATAGCGCTCTGCTGGGAGGTGCTGGGGCTGCTCAACGTGAAGCTTCTAGCACGGACCGTCGAGCTTCTGACCGCCGAGGCGTCCAGGGCCTCGAGCGGGATTCCATCTGCCGGGATGCTAGGGTTCATGATGCCCGACGACGGCTGGCAGGCCGCCATCGCTTTTCTCATTGCTTCCATCTCCTTTGTCTGTCTCGGGATGGTGGTTTCGACCATCGGCGTCGTGTTCGACAACCGACTGCAGCGCGGCCTGCAGCAGTCGCTGCACGATCGGTTGTTCGATCGGGGGCCGGAGTTTCATCGTCGGCACGACCTCGGGGAGACGACGCTCGTCGTAACGCAGCTGGCCTTAGAGGCGCCCAAGCTGATGAGCCGTGTTTGGATGATTCCGATTTTGCAGGGGACGTTGTTCCTGATGGGAACCCTCTTTTTGGTGGACGAGTTGGGGAAGATTGAGGGATTTCCGAAAGGACTCATCGTGGCCCTGTGTGTCTGTCTGCTGGCCGTCCCGCTGGTGGGCTGGTTGCTTGCTCGGCGGTTGCAGTCGGCGTACGCCCGCTTCCGCGACACGAACATCGCTACGGTGAATGAATATACAAACTCCGCCACGAGCCCCTTGGAAGTACACGTCCTCGGGGCAGAGCAGGAGCGCTCATCTCGATTTGCGAAGAAGCTGAAGGCGCTCTACCGGGACAAGTTCAAGGCCCGGCTGCGGATCGAGGTCACGAACAACTTCAAGACCAGCTCCGTCATCCTGATCCAGGTGGTGTTTATCTTTGCGGCGGCCCTGTGCCTGCGCGACGCGAAGGATGCCACCGTGGCCGGCTCGATCCTGGGAGGGTTCATCCTGATCCCGATGATCTTGCAGCCGATGAACGTCCTGATTACCTACGTGGCCGACATCAACTGCACCTGGCCGGAAGCCGGAAAAGTGATCGAGTTCCTCGAGCATACCCCGGAAATCGCCGAGGCGCCGAATCCCGATCATCTGCCGGGACGGACCTCGGATATTTCCCTTCAAGGCGTAACCTTCAGCTACGACCCCACGGGCCCTAAGATCATCGATGGGGTGAGCTACACATTCATCGACCAGAAGATCACCGCGATCGTGGCGAAGGCGGGCGGCGGGAAATCGACCGTCTTGAACCTCGTGGCGCGCCTGCGAGATCCCCAGTCGGGCGTCGTCACTATCGACGGCCACGACCTGCGGCTCGTGTCGTTCCAGAGCCTGCGGGAGAACGTGGGCAAGGTCTCACAGTTTCCCCTGTTCGTTACCGGCAGCGTGCGGACGAACCTCAAGCTGGGCGAGCCAGCCGCGAACGACGAGACGTTGGAGGCGACGTGTCGAACGACCGGGATCTGGAGGGCTCTCGAACGGGCTGCAGGTCCCGACCAGCACCCGCTGGACTACGAAATACCGCGTGATGCGAGCGGTGGTCTGTCAGGCGGACAGCGGCGCCTCCTGGCCATCACGCGAGGTCTTCTGAAAACGCCGTCGGTTCTGTTGCTCGACGAGCCGACCACCGGTGTGGACACGCTGGTTCGACAGCAGCTGATCGAGGTGCTTCGGCACAAGCCGGATCACCTTACAGTCCTTCTCGTCGATCACGACATGGAGTTTGTGCGTAGGGTCGCGGACGTCGTCTGCTGCATGGAAGACGGCAGGTTTGTAGACGTTGGCTCTCCCGAAGAGCTCCTTCAACGGGACAATGTTTTCCATCGCCTCAGCAACGCCTACTCGCGGATGAGAAAATACCGGCCGACAAGGGGCGCGCCGGACAGCGCACCCGCCCGGCGGGGCGCACCCGACAGAGCACCTGCCCGGCGGGGCGCACCCGACAGAGCACCCGACAGCGCACCCGATAGCGGCCCGAAGGGGGAAGGGTAGATAGATGCCGTATACCGCAGCACTGAAGCAACTTCACGACAAGGTCGTTCGGTTTTTCACCCAAATGGAGTGGGCCTACCAGATTGAAGAGGAGAGGTACTACGTTCAACACGGCTCAACGGTGTTGTGGATAGAACCCCTGGCGTGGAAGGATGGCAAGGCGCTGCTCCGCATGTCTGCGGTGGTAGTAACCGAGGTGCAACGACGTGAAGATTTGTTCGAGCGGCTGTCCAACTGGAACGAAGATCTCGTTTTTGGACGGCTATTTTGGCGTGCGGTGGAAGGCGAGGAAGGCGTGATCCTCCTGGAGCACAATCTCTTGGGAGCGTTCATGGATTACGAGGAATTCCGTGAAGCGCTTCTGTTCCTCACGGATTCGGCCGATGAGCTGGACGATGTCCTGGTGGAGGAGTTTGGCGGGTTGCGATGGATCGACTGATCTCCCCACGGCGATTGCGAATGGTCGGGATGCGCCGTTCTGTCCTATGCAGAGCCCATATCGACCCCATACCGAGTCGATACCGACTCAACAACGGAGGTGCTCCGAAATGACAGAGGTTCCAGGATCGCCGTCAGGCGAAAACAAATCCTTAACCCGCAGCACCGATCACCGAGTCGAGCTTGCCTATAAGACTCAGCCCCCAAGCATCGGGCCGTTTGTTGCCTTTGTCCTGCTGGTAGTGGCCTGCGTCATTGTCATTGTCTTTTTCGGAGATGTCGTAATCGTAAAGAAGAAGACGTTCTTTGCCGACTCCTACTACAAGCTCTCCTGGTTTGCCTGGTTGTTCGGGGTTGGCGGTGCCATCGGAGCGATTGCCGCGCTTCTGAAGCACCGCGACCAAACGCGGATGGCCAAGGAGGATCCGACTCGCAAAATCGTGCTCGAGACCACCGGCGCGCAACTGGCGGTTTCTGACGATGGCAGTAAAAAGAACCAGGGTCAGGTCCTGCATGACGTCGATCTGTCCGACGTCCTCAACATCTGGATGGATCCCAATTTTGGTAGGGTCTACTACATCACCATGGATGCCGCGGCCGCCTCCTTCTCCGGCTCGGAAGAGGATGGCCCCATGGCCACTGAGCTTGCCTTGTTTGCCGCGGCGGCCAGCTTGGAGGAGCGAAAGAGGATCTGTTTGGAGGTCATGGCCTTTATCCAGCAATACTTTCCCGATGTAGACACCACGCTTCCGGAAGGAGCGCAGATCATTTAGCCGCGCGGCGCAGGAGTTCGCAGAGGATCGGCGCACTGCAAGGTAAAACGCCAACGGAGATCTCGGCCACGAAAAGTGTGAACGGGGCTGTTTGAGCGCGCCTCGTACTAACATCAGGATCAACGCTTTATTTCGATCAACTCCGATTCTAGTTACGGAATATGTTCTACTGCTCCAGATCGAACAAATCGTAGGTCAGCGTCACGGACTCGATGACATTCTCGTCGGACTCGTTGTCCCAGTCGCCGGCGACGAACTTGATGGGCCAGGCTTGGAAGAGGG